>CAZUCH010000044.1:0-12545 GCA_964619045.1 uncultured Planctomycetales bacterium
GAACACGTCCGTCGCGGGAGTGAGGGCGGAGGAGGGCTTGGCGGGCTTGGTCATGACCTCGCCGGTGAAGGGGTTGGTCCAGTTCTTGATGGCTTTCTGGGCGGGCTTCTTGCGAACCTGGATCTTCATGAGGCCGGGCACGGTGAACATCCCGGGGCCGCGACCAATGTCCTTCTTGATGAGTGTTGACATCTCATCGAAGACGCCCGCAATCTGCTTGCGCGTCAGGCCAGCGCTGTCGGCCAGGTGGGCGTAGATCTCGGACTTGGTACGAGCCTTGACAATTTTCTTGGCGGTTTCCTTCTTGGCCATTGCTGTTCTACCTCCCGCGGCTACGAGTCATTCGCTCGCGTGTCCGCGTCTTGGGGACCTGCCGCCAGATTCGCGGATGAACGCCGTGGCGCGTATACGGGCAAAACGAAGCGTCATCCACGACCGCAAACAACCGTTGCTTGCATGTGGCCGCGATGCGAACTTCTCCCACGCCAGGGGGCTTTCGTCAAGCGGTTTGTGCCAGAAGATGCGAAAAGTGCCGGTTTTTTGCGGGATTTCCGGCCAGCGGCGCCGAAAAGCACTTGTTTTATGGGGAATCCTCGCCGCCATCGGGCGCGGGTTCGCGGTTTATGATGTCTATGCAACGGCGCAGCATCCCCGAACTCTTCCGATCGAAACGCATCTTCAGGCGCGGCATGTTGGGGCACTCGTCGCCTTCGGCCGGCAGCGGCGGGCATTGCTCGATCCGTCCCCTGTCGAGGATTCGGCCGAACTCGTCGTTGAGCTGCTCGAGCGTCTGGTCCGCGATTGGCCGCTGCAATCGCAAGATGAGATCGTCGTTGACGTAGCGCATCGAGTGGTAAACGCGGTAGAACTGGACGACCTCGCGCACGGCGACATCGACGTCGTCGGTTATGCGGAAGAGGGACATGTCATAGTCGCTGACCATCCCGGTTCGGAGCAGTTCGGCGGCCACATAGGAGCGCCATTGCTGCCAGTAGGTTCCGCCGGCCTGTTCGAGCATGACGATCGGCACAATCGGGGCCTTGCCGGTCTGGATCAGCGTAAGCGCCTCGAAGCCCTCGTCCTGCGTTCCGAAACCGCCCGGGAAGAGCACGACAGCCGAGGCCTCTTTCATGAACATCAGCTTCCGCGTGAAGAAGTACTGGAAACTAATAAGCTTGGGGTCGTTCGCGATGATCGAATTGGTTTCTTGCTCGAAGGGCAGGCGGATTGCGACCCCGAAGCTTGCGTCGCGTCCGGCTCCGCCATGTCCGGCCTTCATTATTCCGTCGCCGGCGCCGGTGATGGCCATCCAGCCGCAGGCGCCGATCTGGCTGGCAAACTTGACGGCTTGCAGGTAGTCGGGGTGATCCTCGGCGGTGCGCGACGATCCAAAGATCGTGACTTTGCGCGTCTCCGAGTAGGGCGCGAACACCTTCAGGGCATAGCGCAACTCGGCGAGCGACCTATGGAGCAACTTGACGTCGCCGCGCCCGGTCCCATCAACTGCCAACCTGGTGAGCGTGACCATCATGTCTTGCAAGAGGTCTTGGTTCGGCCCTTCGAGGAAACGGTCGCCGAAGGCTTGGATGGCTGCTGCCCGTTCCTGGCGCCGCGTGATGTCGGCTTGACTTTGCTGTGGGGTAGCCACGTTGCACTCCTGCTGCCAGTTCGTCCTGATAAGTGCGCAGCCCAGCGGGCGGCAACCGGGTATTGTACCGTAGGCAAGTAGCCGTGGGAATCGTCTGGGCTGCCGATTGACCGGCGCGGGCACAACTCCTAGCATAGCCCGTTTGTCGGTCGGAAGTCTCTCGACCCGAGCAGCAGGGCCTCTAGGCGGCATATGGACACGCAGACAGTAGCTCGGATTACCATTGCGGCCTATCTGGTCGTGCTGACGCTGATTTGCGTCTTCGGCGCCCACCGATACTTCCTCGTGCTGCTCTACTTCCGGGTGCGGCACAAGGGCGAACCTCCCCAGTCGACATTCGACGAACTGCCTCCCGTCACGGTTCAGCTTCCCATGTTCAACGAGCAATACGTCGCGCGGCGGATCATCGAGCGCACCTGCCAGATCGATTACCCGCGCGACCGGCTCCAGATCCAGGTGCTCGACGATTCCACCGACGACACCCAGGTGATCGCGCGGGAAGCGGTCGAGCGCATGCGGGCGGCCGGCCACGACATCGAGTACATCCACCGCGAGGACCGTACCGGCTACAAGGCGGGAGCGCTAGAGGCGGCGACCGGCTCGGCCAGCGGCGAGTTCATCGCGGTTTTCGATTCGGACTTTCTGCCGCCGCCCACGATCTTGCGCGACACGATCCACTACTTCACCGATGAGCGCGTAGGGATGGTCCAGTCTCGCTGGGACCACCTGAACCGCGACCAGTCATTGCTGACCGAAGCGCAGGCCATACTGCTCGATGGTCACTTCGTGATCGAGCACACGGCCCGCAACCGCACGGGGCGTTTCATGAGCTTCAACGGGACCGGCGGCATCTGGCGCAAGACCACCATTGCTGACGCCGGCGGGTGGCAACACGATACGCTGACCGAGGATCTCGATCTGTCGTACCGGGCACAGCTCCAACGATGGAAGTTCGTCTTCCTGCCGGCGGTCACTTCGCCGGCCGAGTTGCCGCCCGAGATAAACGCATTCAAGGCCCAGCAGCACCGTTGGACCAAGGGTGGCGTGCAGACGTGCCTTAAGGTGCTGCCGACGGTTCTCCGCAGTGACGTGAACTGGCGCGTAAAGCTGGAATCCGTGTTTCATCTCACCAGCGGGGCCGTGTACGTGCTGGTCGTCCTGCTGAGCCTGCTGCTGGGACCGACGCTGGTCGCCAAGTTGGCACTGACCGAACCGCAGCCGGTTTGGATGCTGACGTTCGAGATGCTGCTGTTCGTGATCGGTTTCGGGGCGACGACCGTCTTCTATCTCGTTAGCCAACATGAACTGCTGCGCGGCTGGTGGCGGGCGCTGTGCTACGTGCCCGCCCTGATGGCCGTGGGCATCGGCATAGCTTTCAACAACGCGTTTGCCGCCCTGGATGGCCTCTTTGGCAGCACCGGGGAATTCGTCCGCACACCCAAGTTCGGCGACGCGGTCCGGGCGGGCGGCGACTGGCGCACCCACGTGAAGAAGTCCCACATTAGGGCCGATTGGAAGGCCTGGGCCGAGCTTGGCATGGGGATCTACCTGACCGGCTGCCTGGTCGTGCTCTTCCTCTTCGACGACTGGTTCCGCCGAGTGTCGCTGGCCCTGCCCTTCCTACTGGTCTTCATCACGGGGTATTACTACGTCGCTTTTCAGACGTTCTACACGGGTTGGCTGATGCACCGTGGCACCGCCCAGTCCACTTCATCGTAGAGCTCGCCAGGTTACCGTGCGCAGCTACTCCTCGCCGCGATAGAGGCACCGCGAGGTTTGCGTCTCGTTGACGGCGACGCCCGACAGGCCGGGCAGGGTGGGCTTCAATCGTCTCCAGATCCAACGGGCCAGGTTCTCGCTCGTGGGGTTCTCGAGGCCGACGACTTCATTGAGGTAGTGGTGGTCCAACTGGTCCAGCACGGGCGCCATCGCGGCTTTGATGTCACCGAAATCCACGACCCATCCGCTGTTCTCGTCCACCGGACCGGCTACGTATACGCTCACGGAGAACGAGTGGCCGTGCAGCCGAGCGCACTTGTGCCCCTCGGGAACTTGCGGCAGCCGGTGGGCGGCCTCGAACGTGAACGTTTTGGTCAATTCCATGCCGGCACGCTCCTGGGTCTGCTAACAAAGCACCATGGTACCTCGCGCAAGCAAAGGTGCTATGGCAGCCCCAGAATCTTATGCAGTTGCACGCTGAGCCGCCAGCGGGGATGTGTTTGGCAGTACCGCACGGCCAACTCCGTGTTGCGAGCCGTGTCGGGTCCGCAGAGAGGCTGAAGGTAGAAGTAACGAAAGTCGAGTTCGGTGAATAGCTCCGGCTCGGCCCCCGGTTGCGGGTAGACGAGTTTGAGCTCGTCGCCCTTGCGGAGGATAAGCCGCGTTCCGGCCTTGGGGCTGACGCATAGCCAGTCAATGCCCGCTGGCAAGGCAATCGTGCCGTTGGTTTCGAGAGCGACCTCGAATCCACGTTGGTGCAACGCCGTGATGCACTGCTCGTCAACTTGTAGCAGCGGTTCGCCGCCAGTCAGCACCACGAATGGTCGAACTGCGGTAGTGTTCGGCTCCGGCCAAGCCTCCCTCACGGCCTGGGCCAGGTCGTCGGCCGACTGAAACACGTCGCCGCCGGGGCCGTTGGTTCCGACGAAATCGGTGTCGCACAGTTGGCAGACAGCTGTGGGTCGCTGGGCTTCGTGCCCGGTCCACAAGTTGCAGCCGGTCAGGCGACAGAGTACGGCCGGTCGACCGGCATGCAGCCCTTCGCCCTGTAGCGTGTAGCGGACTTCCTTCACCGAGTATGCCATCGTACCGCTGTAGTTGGTTTGTGTGCGATCAGGCCCGCTGGTCACACCAGCGGGAGGCCATGTCCCTGCGTGTAGGATACTCCTCTAGGGTGGAGGCGGCCAAATGGCGGGACACGAAAGAAGCCGGGCCAAGCGGCTGATTGCGCCACTCGGCCCGGCTTTGTTAGCTACTACATCGCGTCGCTGAACGTCTAGCGTGCAACGACAGCGTTGACCGGCAGGTCATCCGGAATACGGGTGTCGAGCCAGTTGGCCCAGATGGCCTGGGCGAAGTTGGTGGCCGGCGTGCGGACGACGTTGTCGAAGTCCGTACCGATGGCACCAAAGTAGGTGTCCGAGATCGTATCGATGACGGCGTCGCCGGCCACCTGATACATGTTGTCGTAGTCGCCGAGAGCAGCGTAGTTGCATCCCAGCCCGTCGGTGGGCCCGAAGTTGCTGACGCCGCCGAAGATGGCGAAGGTCGAAGCGCCCATCGCGAGTACGATCAACGCGCGTTTGATGTCAGTTCGGTTCATTCTGGTGTTCTCCGTAAATTTGTGTTACTCGATTTCCGTATCGAAGTCGTCTTAACTAGAACGCCAACTGAAGTTGGACGCGCCAGACGAGGACATCGTCATTCACATTGGCCAAGCTGTAGGTTGAGCTTGAAATCGGGGCTTCAATGACCTTGGTCACGTCAGTTTGGATCTTGACCTTGTGGCCCTCAATGTAGTAGTTGAGGCCGGCCGCATAGGTCCACGTGCCTTCGGAGCCGCCCGACAGGGTCGAGATGCCGCCGACGCGTCCCACCAGCTCAAGCTTGCGCTCGAGGCCCGGGATGGGCAGGAAGTAACCAAGCTGCAGGTAGGCGCCGTGCTGGACGTTGGTCGAGTCGTCGCCCGTGAACAGGAACAGGTTGGTGAACGGAGCCGACTGGCTCTCACGTACGTCGAGGATACGCAGAACGTACTCGGCGGTGGCCGAGAAGCCCTGGTACTTGAACCCCATGTCTAGACCGAACTGGGTCACCTGGAGTCCCTGAGAATCCGTCAGGCCAAAACCACCGGGACGGAAGAGCGTGCGGCGCGGGAACGGGATCCGCAACTGGCCGTCATGCTCGTCCTCGGTCCACGCGGCATGGAAGCCGACGTTCAGCGCGGGCGAGGTGAAGACCGCGAAGTCGCACGGCTCGAAGAATTCGCCGCTGTCCTCGGGGTGAACACATTCGCCTTCAAGAATGTTCCAGACGGTCCGGAACGTGATCGCCGGGATGTTGTCGTGACCGGCGGCGTACAGGTTCTCGTCGTTGGTGATTGTCTGGCCAGTGCCATTCCACCGGTTCGTGACATCGAACCAGTAGTAGCCCTTGCCTTCGAGCAACTTACCCCAGAGCCGGACGCCCAGGCCACGGCCCAAGCCGAAGACCGCGTTCATCATGGGATACTCGACGAACTGCATTGCGGACGTCGAGCCGAAGTCGGCTCGCGTGCTGGCCAGCCGGAAGATACCGGCCTTGATCTGCAACTCGTCCATGATGCGATAGTTGACCCAACCGTAGAGCAACCGAGTGTTGTAGCCGACGCTCTCGCTCGAATCGAATGTCATGCTGTAAGTAAGATCTTCGCTGTAGGCATGGCCACCGACAATGAACCGGAACCGGTTGACGTCGAATCCAGTGCGATCACTGCGGCGGAAGCCGGGAACGAGGTACTGGTTGTTCTTCCTCGTGGCGTAGTGCGTCCAACGGAACTGAACCAGGCCGTTGAACTTGATTTTGAACTTGTCGTCCGAACTCTTGATGAAGAAGCCGCCGTCATAACCGGCTTGCAGCGTTGACGGCATGAGGCTCTCGCGGAACTCCTGTTCGCTGAGAACCTCGCGAATCTGCTGCTTCATCTGCTCCACACGTGCGGCGTCGGTGCCAGCCTGGGCGGCCGACGCCATCTGATGCTCGAGGGCATCGATCTTCTGCTGCTGGGCCTCGAGCAACGTTTGCATTCGGGCAACGTCACCGTCCTGATCGGCCAAAGCCGGGGCGGCGAACATGCCGACTGCAACCGCGCCTAACAGGCACACTCGACACAGTCGTCCTGACATAAGCACATCTCCTCTCTTGTTCCACTCTGCCAGCACCAGCTGGCTTGTAATACTTGCGCACCAGACCCTAATCTAGCGCCAATACCCGTTGCAACCAATCCGTTGGCTACACGAGCGCACACTTGCACACATAAGCTCAGTTTGCTCGCACGCGGCGTGCCAAACGCTTATATGCGAAGGCAAACGCCATAACCTATTGCGTGACAAGCTATTAGACAAACGCCAGCTTGGCCTGCCCGCCCACTGTCGCCAAGAACTGCTGACGTGTTTTCGTCCACGCCGAGGCCAGCTTGCGCATAACACCTTACACCTGCATGTGTTGCGCAATCAAACGCCTCTGATCGCTCGCCCGGCGGCCGGCGGAATCCCGTCAGCCTTCAGAACTCCGCTGCGGCCCACGGAGAACCAGATTCGCCGACCGTCGCCATGCCGCCTTTAGAGAGTGACGATCGCGCACGCGGAAAGCTGTGCGAGCGGCGGGATAGTACAGTGTTCGTGCAGGTTCGTCACCCCCTTCTCCCGGTTTATCGACAGAAATTGTGACGCATTCCGTGGAGGGCCCCGTCGGGACTCCCCGGTTGACAACTTGGATTGGGCCTAATCTACTGCCTGTCAGCATGTTGTTACGGACTGCCCCTTCGCGGAGTGGTTTCTGCGATCACTCATTTGCGAGTCGCGTATGAACAGTTTGGACGCCGACGGCCCGGTCTGGGCCACCTTCGCTCGTCGAGTAATCGAGCGCATTGCTCGACAAGAGGATCCGAGCGACGCGGATCCGCCGGCATTCGAGCCGCGAGATCACGGCGGCGTTTTTGTCACGCTGCATAAATCCGGGCGTCTCCGGGGATGCATGGGCATTCTGGATTCCAGCGTGGCCTTGCCGGAGGCCATCCGCGCCGCGGCGGTCTGCGCAGCCAGCGAGGATCCGCGTTTCCCTCGAGTATCCGCGAGCGAGTTGGGGCTGATCGATGTCGAAATCTCGATCATGTCGGCCCCGCGGCCAATGGGCAGCGTGGATGAGTTGGAGATAGGTCGGCACGGGGTGATCGTTCGCCGAGGGACACGACGGGGGCTTTTTCTGCCGCAGGTGGCGGTCGAGCACCACATGGACAAGGAGACCTTCCTAGCTCGCTGCTGCACCGAGAAGGCCGGCCTGCCGGCCACCGCCTGGCGGGAGCCAGACACCGAAGTATTGACATTCACGGCGAGCGTGTACCACGAGACCTAGGCTGCAATCGCGCCAGCAGGGTTCATTGGACCACTATGACGTGAACCTGGCCCGGCCCGTGTACGCCGGTGATTAGGATTCCCTCGATATCGGCGGTCTTGCTGGGGCCGCTGATCAGGGTCAGATTGGCCGGCAAGCTGTCGGGCAGGCCGGTTGTGAACAGATCTAGCAGATCGGGAACGATCTGCTGAGCGCGGACGATCGCAATGTGTGCGGGCGGAATGAGGCTCAAGCCGCGCCATTGATCCGGCCCGCTAGTGCAGACCAGACTGCCGGTCTCGGCAACGGCGGCATACACACCCGTGATGCCAACGTCGGCGGCGAAGATGGCATCATCGCCGGCGCTCGGGTCAACCAATTGAACCGTATCACCCAGGGCCTCCGCGACTGGCGTGTGGCAGAACAACGTCGGCTCGAGCAACACCTTGAATCGGGCCGCTTTGCCGGCGAGGCGGTCGGTCAAAGCCGCCACATCGCGAGCCAGCGCGTCCGGCGACGACAACGTAACTTGTAGCCCGACACCCTCGGCGTTGGCGCGAAAGACTGACACCAGATCGTCGCCGGCCGTCACTTGTCGCACTACGGCGGGGTCGATGACCGGCGGTGGGCTCGTCAACGGCTTGCTCATGATCGCACTCCGGCGTCAACCACGGTCTCGCTCCTGTTCTCCCCACAATCTGTGAAAGGGCTTGGCGGCCGCGCGCGGCACGTCGCGCAGGGCGGTGAACTGCTTGGCGGGCCAGGGCAGGCGGTCGTTCCATTCGCCCTTGGCCCAAGGCGCCGTGCCGAGGCGGGCCAGCTTCTGACCGAGATGCAGCAGCCCCGCCGAGCCAAAGAACTTGAACATCGCCCCAAACACAATCTGGCGTGTCCACGGCACGGCGCCGCGGCGCACCTGGTCGCAGCGCAGCCGGATCAGCAGGCCCGGAATATCGATTCGTACCGGACAAACATCGCGACACGAACCGCACAGACTCGAGGCCTGCGGCAGGTCGGCGTAATGATCAACATCACCCAGCAGCGGTGCGAGCAGCTTGCCGATCGGGCCGGGATAGACGTTGCCGTAGGCGTGGCCGCCAATGCGCCGATACACCGGGCACGCGTTCAGGCAACCGCCGCACCGGATGCAGCGCAGCACCTCGCGATACTCGCTGTCGAGAATCCGCCGCCGGCCGGCGTCGAGGATTACCACGTGGAACTGCCGGGGGCCGTCGGGGTCGCCGCGGTGCCGGGGGCCGCTGATGAGCGAGTTATAGACGGTGATCGGCTGGCCGGTGCTCGAACGTGCCAGCACCTTGAGGAAGACCGCCAGGTCCGCCATGCGCGGGATGACCTTCTCCATGCCCATCAAGGCCACGTGTACCTTCGGACGCGTAGTCGTCAGCCGGCCGTTGCCTTCGTTGGTGCAGATGCAGATCGTGCCGGTCTCGGCGACGGCGAAATTCACCCCGCTGATGCCCAGATCGCAGTGCCGAAACACGTCACGCAGATAACGCCGCGCGTGCATCGTCAGCTCCTCGGGATCTTCCGTGTACTCGATCCCGATCTCGCGCTCCATGGCCCGCGCGACCACCTGGCGGTTCTTATGGATGATCGGCGTGACGATGTGGCTGGGGCGGTCGTTGTCGAGTTGGACAATGAACTCACCCAAGTCGGTCTCGACCGGCCGCACCCCGATAGCTTCCAAAGCCGCGTTGAGCTGGGTTTCCTCGGTGGTCATGGACTTGACCTTGGCGCAGAGCTGGAGGTCGTTGTCACGCGCGATGCGTTGGATGCACTCGTTGGCCTCGGCGTGGGTCGCGGCGAAGTGGACGTGACCGCCCCGAGCCTCGACATTGGCGACAAACCGCTCCAGATAGTGGTCCAGGTTGTCGAGCGTATGCTGCTTGATCTGGCCGGCCAGGTCGCGGAGAGCCTCGAAGCCCGGCACCTTGGCGACGGCCGCGGCGCGAGACTCGATCTTGGCGGCGGTGGTACTGCCGGTGGCGGCGCGCAGCGCGTCGTCGGCCAGGGCCTTGTTGACATTGTCGTCAAACCACTTGCTCACGCTTCATCATCCATCAGACCCAGCGCTTCGGCGATGACCTCGGCCAGGTGTTTGAAACTCACGTCCAATCCCATTCGCCGGGCGGTGCCCTCCATGGTCATGGTGCAACCCGCCTCGTTCGAGATGACCGTCCGGGCGCCGGTACGCCGCAGAGCCGCGATCTTGTCACGGGCCATCGCGTTGCTGATGTTGGGGTACAAGGCTCCGAACGCGCCGCCGAAGCCACAGCACTGATCGAGTTGCTCCAGTGGCCGGTAGTCTATGTCACCCAGGCTACCCACCATCCGCGCGGCTTGGTCGGACGACAGAATGCCGCGCAGGTGACAACTGTAGTGATAAGTCGTGGGCCGCGCCGGATCGACGGCGATCGCGGCCAGATCAACCTTGAGCACTTCGGAGAGGAACACACTGAACTCATGCGTACGAGCCGCGAGGTCGCGCGATTTCTCGGCGTAGTCGCCATCGTTGGCCAGTAACTCGGGCAGATGATGTATCACCATGTTGGCGCACGAGCCGGAGGGAGTGACCACGTGCTCGTAGCCCTCGAACACATCGATCAGACGCCGGCCCATCTCGGCCGCTTCCTTGTGGAACCCGTTATTGTAGGCCGGTTGGCCGCAGCAGGCCTGATCCTCGGGGAAACAGACGTTGCAGCCGAAATGCCGCAAGACGCGCACGACCGCCACGCCCACGCGCGGGGCGAAGGTGTCGGTCAGGCAGGTTACGAAGAGCGCCACGTCCATGGTCGGAGGTTCCTAGCCGGTTTTCGCGTCGCCAGACAGCGTCTCGAAGCGCGCCCGGGCCTCATCCCAGTGCGCCGCGCGGTCGGGTTCGTAGTGTTTGAGCTGCGTGGAGCCGGCGATGACCTGCCGCACCTGATCGAGTGAGCTTACGTGCCCTCGGGCCAAGGCCTGGACCATGACGTTGCCGGCCGCGGTAGCCTCGGACGGACCGGCGACGATCGGCTTGCCGGTTGTGTCGGCCGTAAGCTGGCAGAGCAACGTGTTGTTCACGCCGCCGCCGACGATGTGGATGACCTCGATCCGCCGGCCGGTCAGACGCTCGATCGCTGCGATGTTCACCTGGTACTTCAGTGCCAGACTCTCGAGTGCGCAGCGTACCACCTCGCCCGGCGATTGCGGCACGGACTGACCGCTCTCGGCGCAATAATCCTGGATTCGGCGCGGCATGTCGCCCGGGTCGGCGAATCGCGAGTCGTCGGGATCGACAAACGAAACGCATGGCGGGGCATCGTCGACCAGATCGGAGAGCTGCTGGAAGGAGAACGTCTCCCCCTGTTCGGCCCAGGTTCGCTGGCATTCCTGCACCAGCCACAAACCGGCGACATTCTTGAGGAACCGAACGGTGCCTCCCACGCCGCCTTCGTTAGTGAAACTGCCGGCCAGAGCCTCGGCAGTGCAGATCGGCTCGGTCAGTTCGACGCCCACCAGCGACCAGGTGCCCGAGCTTATGTAGGCCCAACCCGTGCCCTGGCTCGGGACAGCGACCACGGCGGAACCAGTATCGTGGCAGGCCGGGGCGATCACAGACGTCGGGGCGAGGCCGGTCTCGGCCACTATGCTCGGGAGCAGATCGCCGACGACGGTACCGGGCTCGCAAGCCGGCGGCATGATGTCGGCCGGCAGTCCTAACTCGCCCATCAGATCAACGGCCCAGCCGTCGCCCGCGGCGGAGTAGAGCTGCGACGTGCTGGCGATCGTGTATTCGCTACCTCTTTCGCCCGTCAGCCAGTAGTTGAGCAGGTTCGGCATGAAGAGCAGCGCGACAGCGCAGTCGAGGATGGCCGGGCTCGCGATGCTCGTGGCCAGCAATTGGTACAGCGTGTTCAGCTCCATGAACGCGATGCCCGTGCGGGCGTAGATTCGTTCGCGCGGCACACGGCGAAACGCCTCCGCGAACATGCCACGCGTGCGCGCGTCGCGGTAGTGATAGGGCAAGCCCAAGAGCTCGCCATTGCTAGCCAGCAGGCCGTAGTCGACGCCCCAGGTGTCGACGCCGATGCCGTCCAAACGCACTTGGCGGGCCGCACATTGGCGCAGGCCGGTCTTGAGTTCGTCCAGCAGGCGCGGCGCGTCCCAATACAGCGTGTCGAGGATTCTTGCCGGCCCGTTTGCGAACCGGTGAATCTCCTCCAGCTTCAGACACTGCCCGTCAAAGGTGCCCAGCACGGCTCGGCCGCTTGAGGCACCCAGGTCGAAGGCCAGATAGTTGGACGTCGCGGCCATCGAGGCTTCCTCAGGTTTCAGCTCGGTAAGACGTCGTCATCGTGCATCGGCCCAATCAGGGGTAGCCGCCGGAAGCCCGCGGCTTGGCCGCCGCGCGCTCCTTCGCAACACGTTGCGTATAGCCGCTGTCACGGAAGGCCGCCAGCGGGTCGGCGGCCAATTCGCGACCACGACGATACTCTGCCGGGAAGGGGCGCGCGTCGGTGCTGTGGGCGTCACGCAGAACGATTCCGGCCTCGACGATGCATCCCGCTCGCGGGCCAGTCGCAACGCGTCGAGATCGACCGGCAGAGCCTTGGGAGGTCAGGCGTTCGGTCCGCGCGTCGTCATTCTCGTCGCGTCGTGGTATTGGCGGGGCCCGCCGCGCTGGTGGCCGATGATCCCCGGGTTGTTGGCTCCAGAAGCCCGAGCGCGACGACCGGCACGCCCGGAAAGGCAACGGACGAATCGGAGTGCCCCAGCACAACGGCACGCTGCGCCGAAACCACCGTCT
>CAZUCH010000045.1:0-12332 GCA_964619045.1 uncultured Planctomycetales bacterium
GCTTTTAAAGGCGATGCCGTTGTCGTCCGTCTGCTCGGTGTTGGGGAGGAACTCGCCGGTGTTCGGGTTGTAGACCCAGCCCTCGCCATTGGTCGTAACGGGAACGGGAGGGCTATTGGTGCTGTCAATCAGCACGTCGCTGGCCGTGGTCGTGCCGGCGGCCTCGCCAACCGGGCATGGCGGGATCGAAACCAGGTACGGGCCGAACTTGTACGTGGTGTCCTTGGTAGCCTGAGTGGCGCCCGCAAAGGATGAGTACGTGGTCAGCTTGGCGATGAACCCAGCTTCGTCGGCGCCAGGGAAGTTGTTGTTGTGTTCGGCCGCGTAGAGGTTGATCGCGCCACGCACGGTGGCCAGATTCGCGGCCAGGGACGACTGGCTGGCGCCCACGGAGCCACGGCTCAAACGTGGCACGGCGATCGCGGCCAGGATGCCGATGATCACGATGACAACGACCAATTCGACTAGTGAGAAACCGGACTTCCTGTTCTTGTGCAACGCCATCAGCGTGACTCCTGTGCTTATTCTCGAAAGGCGCGGCACGCACCGGGCAGTGCCGTGATCTCGGGCCAAAACGACCATGCATCACATTCTGCCTGATGCATCGGTATTCGGCTGGCGGGGCTTTAGTGGGTGTTGGGGGGGGCAATCAGGCGTAGCTCTGTCATCTGGACCATTCGAGGGCATTATCGGGCCGGCGGGCCGTTGTGACCGCCGAAGCGAGGGCCAGGCTCAGTTCTTCTGGGCCGGGGATAGCGATAGGCGTACTTGCCGGCTGGTGCCGCGCTGCTGAAAAACTACGAAATCGCGGTGAATTTCGATCAGCGTGTAGTTTTCCAGGTCCGAATCGATGTGCATTACCTGGTCGTCGATCACGGCCAGAGGGTTGGCTCCCGTCGCCACTCCGCCGAGCACGTGCCGGGCACTGAAGTCGATCGCCGACTCGGCCTCAATATCCTTCCCGCCCGCGAGGACGTCTGCCGGCGGCGTCCGTGGCTCGGATTGGGAGCCGGCGTTCGGCGAGGGTTTTGCCGCGAAGAGGTCACGCTCCAGCGTGTCCAGTTCGGGGGCTACCGACGAGTAGGTCCATCGAGTCAAGTCGTCAATCAGAGCGTCGGCCTCCCCCCAGTCCACGGCGGGGCGCCCAGGCTCCTGGGTGGCTCGCTGGCCGGCTTGGACTTCCGTCGGGCCGCCGCCGGTGAAGGAGTCGACAGCCCATACGGCGCCGGCGAGGATCAGGCCGCCGATCATGACGCGCGATCTGGTGTTGACCGTTTTCATAGGGCCTCTCCGTTGTCGCCGTCGGCGGGTAGCAGGTAGAGGCGTAGGGTCCAATTCAAGTCGCAGGTGGGTTGGTCATCGCCTGGCGCACGGGTTATCGAACAGGCTTGCAGCGACTGACGCGGGTTCTCCTGCGCGAGGCGGTCCAGGAAACGCACGAAATCACGGCTGGCACCGCGTGCGCCGACGCGGATATCGCTCACCAGATAGGCCCCGCCGCTGACGGCCGGCTGGGGCACAACACTGATGATATCGAGGTTGGATTCCTCTGCGATGGCGGTCATCTCGCGCAGCAATCGGGAGAGCGCGGTCGTCGTTGGAACCGCCCCGGTCTCGGCCGTGATCACGTCTTTCAACTCGCCCAGACGCTGTTCGAAACGTCGCAACTCCTCGATGTCGCGCCCGAGTTCGGACTCGACGGCAGAGCGTTGAGCTGACAGAGTGTTGTAGTTGGTCCACATGTCGTGATAGGGGGCGATCACGAAGGGCCAGGCCGCGGCGGCCAGAGTCAACAAGACGCCCAAGCCCATTAGGTCCACGTCGTGGATTGTGAAGGGTTTCTTGCAGACGATCATGGGCGACCCTCCGGCGCAGTGCAGTCGAGGTCGAATGCGATAGCCGGCCCGTCGCTGCGGGACTCCTGGATGGCGCGGACCAACTCAACGCGTTGCCAGTCAGGCTGATCCTGCAACGTGTTGACCAGTTGCAGCAGGGCGTCGTGGCCGGGTGCGTAGCCGCTGAGCCGCACGGACAGCTCACTGGGCGCGGCGCCGGAGTCACCGGCTTGTTGTCGGCCCGGCCGGTTGGCTTTCGATCCGCGCGGCCCGCCGCCGGCCGGCCCAATATCAAGGGCTGTGAGGTAGATGCCGGCGGGCGCTTCGCGCATCAGGTCGGTCAGGCGACGAGCCCAAGGCTGGGGCTTGCGGGTGGCGGCGATGGTTCGCAACTCATTCAGCAACTCAGCGCGGCGGGCGTTCGCCATCATCATGCGACGCTGGATCTCGGTGCGCTGTACGTCGAGCTCGTCGACCGCATTCGCTACTTGCTCGAGCGCGCCGGTGGTCAGATGCTGGATGCCCCAGCCGGTGCCCAGCAAGACGCCGGCCACGGCGCAAATGATAATCCACGCGGTCCGACGGTAGTTGCGGTCCCGATCGGCGCACTGTGCCACCGGAACAAGGTTGACCGAGCAGCCCCTTATGTTGGCCGGTCCGTTCATGACGCCTCCAGGTGAAGGATGGCGCTGCCCAGTGCGGCGGCGGCGGCGGGCGAATCGAACCGGACGTCGGCCAGCGGATGCTCCCATTCGGTTGCAGGGGTGTCGGGGGTCGAGGTCAGCGTCGCCACGGGAATACCGAGGTCGGCGGCGAGTACGGCGGGCAGCCCTCCCAGGCAGGCCCCGCCACCGGCCAACAGCAGTCGTTTTGCTCCCGATTCCGGGAAGCTCTGCATGACATACGAGAAGCAGCGTCCAACTTCCGCGGACAGCGTGTGGAGCGACCCGCGCAGGACGCCTGAGAAGACGTTGGGCAGGTCATTGGCATCCAGCAGTTGACGGTCGGGCGCGGCGCGGCCCACGGCGCGCTCGATGTGTCCGATGCCGTGCTCGCGCTTGAGCTGCTCGGCGACCGACTCCGAGACCTCCAGCGCCGCGGCCAGTCGCCGAGTCCACTGTTGAGACCAGACCGACAACGAGCGGATGTAGGTGGGCGTGTGACCGACGACGATTGTCAGCGTGGAATGGCGCAAACCAAGGTCAAGCACGCCCCAGAGATCGCCCTCGGCCGGCGTCCAGGCTTGACGGCACAGACGCACCAGGGCACAGGGCGAAACGTCAATACGCCGCAACGTCAGACCTTGTTCGTCGAGCAGGTCACACCATTGGCGAGCCACTTCGGAAGACATGACAACCGCCATTACGTTGGCTTGTTGTCCTCGGCCGGGAGGGAGCATCCAGTGGCGCACCTCGAAGCTGTCGGCGTTTCCGCGGCTCTGCCGAGCCACCTCCCACTTGAGGGCCTGCTGGACACGCTCGGGAGACTGCGCGAGCGCGGCAACCGGCAGGTGCAACGGGAAGAACTGTACCTCGGGCGGCGAGACCACAATTGCAACGTCGCGACCGATGAAACGCCCTTGCCCGATCAGGCGCGCGAGTTGGGGGGCATCGAGGCGTGGCCCGGACGTCTGGTCGTCGGCCTCGCCGTCGGTTTGGCCCCGGCTGGGGGCGGCTTTCAGGTCGAAACGCAACGAGTCGCACAGACGGGGCCGCTGACCGCGCTGCTGGAACTGATAGGCGCGTATACCGGCGGCACCCAGGTCAAAGGTGATGGCCGAGCGTCGCGGACGCAGCCAGGAAACCATGTCGCACTACTCCTTCTCGGTCTGGGCGACCCGGGGTCGCCCACGGCTATCCGGCAGCGGTGGCCAGATCGAACAGTGGGATGAACAGCGCCATCGCCACGAAACCCACAACTACGCCCATGCCCGCCAACAGCAGTGGCTCGGCCAGGCGCGTGACTTGCTGGACTGCATGGGTGTTGTCGTCATCTATCCACTCGGCAACGAACTGGGTGGCCTCCGACAACCGCCCGTTTTCCTCGCCGGTCGTGATGGCTGAGGCGATAACCGGGTCAGCCAGGCGCGCCTTGGCGATGGCGGGGCCCATCCGGCCGCCGGAGGAGACCGACTCCTCGACATCGGTGAGCAGTTTGAGGATCACGGTGTTGGAGACGGCATCGCGTGACTGGCGAATGGTGTCCAGCAGCGGCACATGGCTTCGCAACATGGCAGCCCAGATGCGGATCACACGCGCGAAGATCAGGCGCGAAACAAGCGGGCCGATTACTGGCAGGCGCAATACGGCTCTGTCCAGCCAGGCGCCCGTACCGGGCAGGCGCAGGCAGCCTATCACCGCGGCCACCAGGGCGAGCAGTCCACCGAGTATGAATGGCCAGCCCCCCTTGATAAACTCGGAGGCGCCAAACAACAACTTGGTCACGGCCGGCAGCGGCGAGTCCAGGTTGGTGAAGAGTACGTTAAAACGCGGCACGACGAAGAACAGCAGGATGGCCATCACCACGACCAGCATGAAGCTGAGCACCGTGGGGTAGACCAGCGCGCCGACCACCATCTGGCGGGCCTGCAACTGTCGTTGTGCCAGAGTGCATAGCTGCCCGAACACCGCGGGCAGCGTGGCGGTGGCCTCGCCGGCGGCAATCATGCTGCGGAAGATCGGATCGAAGAGGGTGCCCTCGGTTGCCAGGGCGCCGCTCAGGGTCGCGCCCTCTTCGACGCTCGTTTTGACCCGGGCCAGGACAGCACGGACGGCCGGCTTCTCGGTCTGGTCCAACACCGCGCCTAGGGCCGGCACCAGCGGTGTGCCGGACTCAAGCAACATGCTCATCTGCCTGGAGAGCAGGACGCGATCGCGTGTCGTGATCTTGTTGCTCCGCAAACGCAGCGCGGGCGATCCTGAAGATGGGGCGTCAGTGCCGGCCTCATCCAGACGCATGACGACCTGGCCGCTGTCACGCAGCTTGGTCGCCGCGGCGCTCTGATCGTCGGCCTCGATCTGCCCGGTGACGGCCGTGCCGTCAGCTCGCATGGCCTCATAGGCGAACTGCATGGGACACCTCAAGTGAGTGCGGCCGGCAACAGGCGTGGCGGCGCCCACCGGCCCCGGCCGGCCTGAGACAGTATGATGATCGCGGTGCGTTGCTCATGGCTTATGGCTCAGTGTGTGAGGGCCGTGCTCGTCTCCGGCGGTTGTTCGGCGCGTGTGGCTGAGTCGGTTTCGGCGTGCGTAACACGTAGAATCTCCTCGAGCGTTGAACGTTCCTGCACCACCAGCGCCAGCCCCTCCACACGGAGCGGGCGCCAGCCACTCTCGAGGGCGGCCGCCTTGATCTCGTCCTCATTGTTGGCCCGTTGCACGACGGAACGAACGGCGTCCGTCACCTCCAGCACTTCGTAGACGCCGGCCCGGCCACGGAAGCCGCTGTCGTGGCACTGCTTGCAGCCCTCGCCCTTGAAGAACACGGTGCCGGAATCTTCCCAGCCCGCATCCCGCAGGGCGCTGTCGGGTGGATAGTAGGACGTGCGGCAATGCGGGCAGATGGTGCGCGCCAACCGTTGGGCAATAATACCGTTGAACGCCGAGGCCAGGAGGTAGCGCTCGACGCCCATGTCGGTCAGGCGAATGAATGTACCGGGGGCGTTGTTGGTGTGCAGCGTGGACAGCACGAGGTGGCCGGTGAGAGCGGCCTGGATCGCAACGCGTGCCGTTTCCGCGTCGCGAATCTCACCCACCATGATGACGTCCGGATCCTGGCGCAGTACCGATCGCAGCGCCCTGGCGAAGGTCATGCCGATCGCCTCGCTGACCTGGATTTGGTTGATGCCGTCGAACTGGTACTCGACCGGATCCTCAATCGTGAGGATGTTCTTCTCAGGTGAGGAGAGCAGGTCAAGTACAGAGTACAGAGTCGTGGTCTTGCCGCTGCCGGTCGGCCCGGTGACCAGGGCAATGCCGTGTGGCTTGGAGAAGATGCGCCTGAAGGCTGCCAACTGGTGTGGCGACACGCCCAGGCGGTCGAGCGAGATATCCAGGTTGGACTTGTCGAGAATGCGCATGACTATCTTCTCGCCTAGCAGCGTCGGCATGGAAGACACGCGCAGGTCGATCTCCTTGCCCTCGGCCACCACGTGGACGCGGCCCTCCTGGGGCAGACGGCGTTCGGCGATGTCCATCTTCCCGATGACCTTGATGCGGGAGATGATGGCGGCGTGCATACTGGAAGGCGCCGTCATCAGCTCACGCAGATTGCCGTCAATGCGGTAGCGGATGATCGTCTGCTGCTTGGTGGGCTCGACATGAATGTCGCTGGCGCCATCGCGAACGGCGGTCATGATGGCCAGATTGACGAGGTTGATGATCGGGCTGCCATCGACCATCTTGCCGATCTCGTGGTCAGAGCGCTCATCGACCGTTTCCGTCTCGACGACCCTGACTTCGCTCTCGGTCAAGTTGACCAGGAACGAGTCGATGTCCACTTGCTCGCCGAGGTACTTCTCCTGAAACTCGATGACGTTGGATTCGAGCACCAGTATCGGGTTTATTCGGCACCCGGTGAGGGCGCCCAAGCGGTCAATGGTGGGTAACGACTGCGGCTCGACCATTGCGACGGTCAGCGTGCCGTTGACCCTGAACATCGGTAGCGCCTGTAGCCGAGCTGCCTCTTCGCGCCCCAGCAGGCGCGCCACTTCGGGGTCGATCAGCCCGTGGCGCAGTTGGCAGGACTGCACGCCGAGCTGGTTGGCGAGGGCGCTGAGCATGGCCTTGGGCGAGAGGATGCCAAGGTCGATGAGCGTCTCTCCCAGCCGCTTGTTGCCCCCGGTCTGGGCATTGAGCGCGCGGCGCAGGTCATCCTCGCTGACGAGGTCTTCGTCCAGCAGGAGCTGGCCCAGCTTGTTGAGGCGTTTCAGGCTCATCGTTGACAACTACGCAAGGCGTTTTCGACCGTATCAAAGACCTCCAACTGGACCAGGGTTTCGGTCAGCTCGAGTGCGTCGCGGCAGGTCTCGCTGAGCGCGGACAGCTTGGGTCGCCGGCTGGCCGAGACCTGCAACCCGCACATTTCCACGAGCAACTCGATGCCCTCGCTGTCCAAGTACGGTATGTCGGACATGTCAATCACGGTGCGCCGCGCGCCGGCGCTTTCGACGGTGTCGACCGCCCGGCGCAGGTCGACTGTCTCCTCCGACACCAGGGGGCCGTGAGGAACCAGAACGGTAGCCGCGCCATGTGGTTGGCTATGAACCTTCACTGTACTTCGACCTCGCGCACTTCACTGCCGACGTCATCGGCAATCGACAAGTCGTCGCGGCGCGCCCGCTCGACATTGGCCAGCGCCGTCACCAGTAGTTCGTTGAGCGCCGGGTGATCAAACCCGCTGCCGACCAGCCCGACCCGCAGCCGGACGTGTTGGCTGTGGCTGCCTAGCTGAGCGACGCACTCGCCGGCTGTTACCAGCATCTTCTCGGCGATCAGACGGCCGAGACCACTGTCCAGTCGGCGTAACAGCAGCGCAAAGCGATCATCGGAGAAACGTCCGACCAGGTCGTCGGCGCGTACGCGGTGGCTGATGAGTTGGCCGACACGTTCGATCAGCGTGTCGCGCTCGCGCCAGCAGCCGCCGTCATCCAGCCGCCGCAGGCCCTCCAGAGCCAAGACGGCAACCACAACCGGCTCATTCTCCTGGTACGAATCCGCCAAGGCATGCTCGCCGAGCGTGAAGAAATCACTGCGCGTCAGAACGCCCGAGGCCCGGTCTGTACGCTGGGCCACGCCCAGTCGCTCCAGGCAGGCGACATGTTGCCAGCAGAGCGACAGAAAGGCGCCGACCGGCCGCCGGGCGCTGTCCAACAGCGCGCTCGGATCGCGTGGGCTTCCGGCGGCGACGATTCCAACCACGGCGTTGCGCTCGCGCACCGGCCACACCCAGGCCCATTTGTTGTCGGACTGGGCGGCCAAGTCGTGAACCAGTTGCCCCTGGGATGAGTCGCCGGCTACGTACTCGTTGCCAGTAGTGGCAACGTGACCCAGCAGGCCGGCTCGGAGTGCCGGGCCGTTATCCGGCGTCTGATCTCCGCTCTGCGACAGTGTCCGAAGTGCCTCGTTCCCCGGCCGAACGTGATAGCACCGCACGCGCGTCGCGCCCAGGTGTTCTGTCAGTAGCTCGCGCACCAACTGGTCAAACGCCGGCCACGGGGCGACATGTCCAGCGCGTTCCGCGAGCCAGGCCTGAAATGTGACCCCAAAGGCCGCCAGCGGCGATGGTGCGGCGACCGGTTCGGGGGCCGTAGGTGCAAGCTCCGGCCGAGGGGCGTCGGCGGATGGCAACGGCGAACTGACGCCGGCCGTACTCCGTCGGTGAGTGAGTCGCATCGCCCCCACGCCAACGATCAAGATGAGCCCGACGGCGGCGGCGACCGCCAAGGCCTGTCCAGCGATCGAGTTGGACAGGTCGGCAAGCAGGTGGCCGGCGGACCAGGACAACACAACGTCAGACCACATCATCATGACACTCCCGCTGTGCGAGGAACCGCGCCGCGAAGTCTTCCGGGTCATCCCGCCGGTAGGCCTCCAGGGCATTGAAGAAAGCGTCGGTAACCTCGGCGTCCACGCGCTGGCCCGATTCCTCGGCGATGATCTTCAGGGCGTTCTCTATGGTGAACGCCCGCCGGTAGGAACGCGTGGAGGTCAGTGCGTCGAAGGTGTCGGCCACGTGAATGATGCGCGCGACCAGTGGGATGCGATCGCCGGCCAGGCCCTCGGGATATCCGCTCCCGTCGGGATACTCGTGATGATAGAGCACGCCCTCGAGAATCCCCCCCAAACTGGCGATCGGCTTGAGAATCTCGTAGCTCATCACCGGGTGCTGCTTGATGACCTCGAATTCCTCCTTGGTCAGCTTACCCGGCTTGCAAAGGATCTCCTCGGGCGTGCCAATCTTGCCCACATCGTGCAATAGTCCGGCCCATTCCATGTTCTGCTGCTCGGCCGGACTCCTGCCCATCTGGCGGGCGACCATCCGCGACAAGAAGCCGACGCGCTCGGAGTGGCCGCTGGTGTAGTGGTCCTTCTTGTCGATCGCGGAGACCATGGCGCGGGTCACTTCCAGCGACATCGTGCGCAGCCGCTCATGCAGCTCCGTGTTGCTGATGATCTGTCCGCCAAAAGCCAGGACCGAGTCGAACAGCAACGTGTCGCCGGATGTGAAGGCCCCACGGCCGGCTCCCGATACAACCAGCACCACGTCCACACGATCATCGAGGCGAACCAGCGGGCCGATGATTACTGGCCGTTGGCCGGCTGACGTTACGCGGACCTGTCGCCCAGAACGAACCTGCTTGATGGCCTGACCGATCTCCACAGCGTCGGTCGGCGGGCCCGGAGGCGTGGCGGACGACAGAGTGTCGCCACAGACAAGCCGCCATTGCCCATCCTCGACGACTACCCAGACGGCCGCGGCGCAAAACATGGTAGCGATACGTCGAAGCAGCAGTTTCTCGATCTCACGTGCATCGGTGACCTGAGTGATCTGCTGAGTCAGGTCGAAGATCAGGTTTAGCTGTTCGTAATTCTGGAGAACCTCGTCCGCAAAACCGGCATTCTCCTCCAGGGTCTGGCCGACGCCTTGCAGCAGGCGCGCCGCGGCGTCCAAGTGCCCGAGCAGGTCCGCTCCCTCGCCATCCACAAGCGGCTCCAGGGCGCCCTCGACAGCCAGTAAGACGGTTGATCCGTCCCCCAATGCCACGCGCTGAGCCACTACCTGAAAACCACGCGCGCACGTCTCGGTCCACGGATACTCGGCGTCGGCCTCGTTTCTAGCCGCGGCTGCGAGCAACGGGCAACCGCGCGTCGCCGCGGCGCAAGGATCCCCACCCAGACAGGCTTGCAGGCAGTGGCCCGGCGGTTGCGCCGCGTGGGCGGCGTTGCCGACAAAGCCAACCGAGAGCCTGGCGTCGCGACCAATGATCGACAGCCCGTCCATCAGGTCGCGAAGCAGCTTTCCGTCCGGCGCGGCTGCGTGGGGCTTACTCATCGTCATAAAAATCCAACTCAGACTTAGTCGTCAGTCCGCGGTTCGCGGTTCGGACACCTCGGCGTTCGTGAGCGATTCCACCAGCTCGGACAGCTTCGATGGACTGAACGGCTTCGGCAGCACGTGGACCGCCCAGCGGGCCAATTGCTCGCGGATCTCGCTGTGGTCCCAACGATTCGTCAGTACGATCACTCCCTGGCGGACGCGGCCCTCGGGCAGAACGGTCCGGATTAGTTCGATCCCGTCCATCCCCGGCATATTGACGTCCGATACGAGGACATCAACGGCCGCCTCGTCGAGCATCTGCCGCGCGGCCAGGCCGTTCCGCGCCTCGCGCACGTCATGGCCCTGGCGTTTCAGCCACATCGAGATCAAACGCAGGATGTGGGGATCATCTTCGGCAACCAGTATGTGACTCATCGCGCTGAAACCTCCGCGTGGTCGGATGTCGGTAGTGGCAACTCGATCGTGAAGGTCGAGCCCTTGTCCAACTCGCTCTCCAGTTCGATATCGCCGCCATGCAATCGGGCCACTTCGCGGGCCAGGGCCAAGCCGAGCCCCGTTCCGGAGACCTCCTGCACCGCGTCGTGGGCAGCGCGGTAGAACTTGTCGAATACGTGCGCCTGGTCTTCCTGCGAGATGCCGATGCCCGTGTCGGTGACCAGGACCCGAGCGCAATGGGGGTCCAACTCGAATCGCACGTGGACCTTGCCATCCCGAGGAGTGTACTTGACCGCATTGCCGATCAAGTTGCTCAGCAACACCGATAGTCGCTGCTTGTCGCCAGTGATCTTTGGCGCCTTGGGCGGCAACGCCAACGTCAGGTCGATGTGCTTCTCGTCGGCAAGGCCGAGGTTGTCTTGCACCATCTGGCGCAGTAGCCGAACGAGGTCGACCGGCCCCATGTCGAGGCGTGCCGAACCGACCTCGAGCTGCGAGATGCTCAGGATGTTCTCGACCAGGCTCGACAGTCGCCGCGTCTCGCTGATGATGACGTTGTAGCACTCCTTGCGCGTCTGCTCGTCATCGAAACCGGGCTTGGTCAACGTTTCGGCGTAGGCGCTGATGTTCGTCAGCGGCGTTCGCAGTTCGTGCGTGACGTGGTAGAGGAAATTGTCGCGCGTGCGCTGGCCCTCGCGCAACTGGCTGACATCCTCGACCGTCACCAGTACCTCGCCGCTGGGCAGCCCGGCGGCCTGCAGCAGATGCAGGCGCAGCATGGTCTCCTGGTCATCCGTGCCGCGTACGATGTCCACGCGCACGTCGGCGCCCGAGCGCGCCCGCCCGCCCGCGAGAGCTTGGAGAACCGCGGGTTCTGGTACGATCTTGCTCAGCTCTTGGCCGACCATGGCGTCGGGTTCGTGGCCCAGCAATCCGCCCGCCGCCGCGTTGGCATAGCTGAGCACATCCCTCTCTCCCACGCGCAGCACACCGAGGGGCAGGTGATCCACGAGGTTGCGGAAGATCGCACCTTCGAAGCGGGCCATCACATCCCCGGACTGGCCGACGGCCTCGGTGCCCTCGACCTGTCGTTGCATGTCAGTCAGTTGTTCGATCAGGCTGTTCCAGCTGCGCGCGACGCCGCCCAGGGAGTCACTGAGCATTAGTGTGGCCAGCTCCCTTTCCGTGCCGCTGGCGTAGCTGTCGAGGCTGCGTTCGATCGCCGCCACCGGAGACAGGTGCTTCCGCAGCCGGTGGTAGACAATCGCAAAGACAAACAGGGTGATTCCGGCCGCGATGCCCCAATTCCACAGCAGCGCCGACCGAAAGCCGGAGCTGCCGGACCGACCGCGCTCGATCCGTAGCGTGCCTACCTGCTGGCCGGTCGGAGTTGTCACAGCCGCCGTCGCCACCGACGACGCTTCCGGGTCTGTCGCCCCAGCACTGGGGATAGCAACCAGCGTAGGCGGCCAGGCGAACCGAACCGCACCCTCCGGCGTTGTCCAATGCACCGAGCGCACGCCCGGGGCGTGGGCCGCGTTTCGCAGCAGCGCATCGGCCGCTGACTCGTCGGACTCGCTGAGCCCACCAAGTACGGCAGCCATCGATTTCGTGAATGCCTCGGCGTCGGCCTGTCGAGCAGTGGCCGATTCCTGGGTCCAGGACCGGCCGGCGATCAAGTAAGCCGACACGAAGCCGCCGAAGATGATGGCCACGAAGCACAAGCCCATGGCTTCGGGCAGCACTCCGTCCCATAAGAAGCGGCGCAGCGGCGATGAGGCCGCGACGGGCGGTTTATCGGGATTATCTGATGGCATTGCCGGCAGTCTCTCCGTACGAACCAAGTCCTCCTTCGGTCCATCGGTGCTAACGGTGGAAGGCTTAAAGACCGGCGGGCACGGGGGGGGAGACCGCGATGGCGGATGTCGGGCGGTAGTTTCGGGCGTGCCCGATAAATGGTCGTTCTGGCGTGGGGATGCTGAAGTGGGAGGCGGGCGCGCCACG
>CAZUCH010000046.1:0-12312 GCA_964619045.1 uncultured Planctomycetales bacterium
CGCGGGTGATTCCGATCATCCTGCGGGAGTCGAATTGGAGCAGCGCACCGTTCGCCAAACTGCAGGCGCTTCCCAAGGACGGTAAGCCTGTCGTGGCGCATGAGCGGCACGACATCGCTTGGAAGGAAGTCTCCAAGGCGCTGGAGAAGATCGCCGGGGAAACGCAACCGGACAGCCGAGCCTAACGCTCGACGTGGAGCCATCGCAGGGAAGGGGGGCGGCCGGCCCGTGCGGGCGCTCTATTCGACATGACGGATGTCGCTCGACATGGCGTGTAGCTGATCCAAGGCACGCGGCGTGATCGTGAGGTCGAGGATGGTCCGTCCCTCCTCGAAACGCGTCTCCTTGATGTCCGCGAAACGCCCCAGGAAACTCAGAGCCTTGCCATCAGTCGCCGGAACCGAGAGCGTGATGTGCCTGCGCTCGCCGTGCATACGTTCGTCGACAACCGCCGCGACGGCGTCCAGCCCCATACCCGTCTTGGCGGAGACCAGCAGTGCATCTGGATACCTGCCGCGCAGGATCGTAACCAACGCCTCGTCCTTAACCGCGTCCGCCTTATTGAGCACCAGCAGCAGGGGCTTGCCACCTGCCCCCAGCTCCTCCAGCACAGCATCGACCGCCGCGATCTGGCTCTCAGCCTCCGAGTTGGAAGCGTCCACGACGTGCAGCAGCAGATCGGCGTGAACCGTCTCCTCGAGCGTGGCCCGGAAGGACGCTACGAGGCGATGCGGCAGATCGCGAATGAACCCGACCGTGTCGGACAGCAGCAGGAAGCGCCCATTCCCCATATCCCATCGGCGTGTCAGCGTGTCGAGCGTCGCGAACAGCCGATCCGCCGTGTGGGCGTCGGCGCCTGTGAGAGCGTTCATGAGCGTGCTCTTGCCGGCGTTGGTATAGCCGACGAGCGACGCCGTGTAGTAGTCCTTGCGGGCACGGACCGCGCGCACCTTGCGATTATCGATCTGGGCCAGCTGCCGTTTGAGCATCGTGATGCGCTTATCGACCAGTCGGCGGTCGATCTCGATCTGTTGCTCGCCCGGCCCGCGAGTGCCGATGCCACCCACGGCTCCCGCGCCGCCCGCGCCGCCCGCGCCGGCGATACGTTCCAGGTGCGTCCACATGCCACGCAGCCGGGGGGCCGTGTATTCGAGCTGGGCCAGCTCGACTTGCAGACGCGCCTCATGCGTACGAGCCCGCGAGGCGAAGATGTCGAGGATCAACTCGCTGCGATCCAGCACCTTGCGCTCGGTGGCTTTCTCTATCTCGCGAAGCTGAGACGGGTTCAGATCGTTGTCGAAGATGATAACATCGGCGTCAGTGGCGTCCGCATGTTGGCGGATTTCCACGAGCTTGCCTTTGCCCACGCACGTGGCCGGATGAAACGCCCGACGACGCTGCACCACCTGTCCCACGACGCAAGCACCGGCGGACTCGGCCAACTCACCCAACTCCGCGAGCGGATTGTCCACCAGCTCGGACTTGTCCAGGATGACCTTCACCAGCAGGGCTTTCTCACTGCTGACCTCCAGATCTTCACGTGCATCGACTGACACTAACGTTCCTCGAATGATCGGTTGAGAACCGGTCCCACGGATAGTGGGGCTCCGGGCGCTGCCATTCACGGCGCGGCCGCCATCTCGCTCAGCTCGTCCGCGGAAAACAGGTGCGTAAGAACGGCCATTCGCCTGGCCTCCTCGACGAAACGCTCGTCGAGCGCGAAGGCGGTACGCAGCGCGGCGGCCGCCGGGGCGCGCCGCGTGGCCTTGGCGTTCGCGATTGCCGCCAGGAAGTGGGCCGAAGCCCGTCGGTTGTTGATCGCCAAGGCTGTTTCCAGGCTCTCCAAGGCCGCGTCCACACGGTCGGCGTCGATATCAAGCGTGGCCAGCGCCTCCCAGGCCGCGGCCATCCGCGGAGCGCAGGCCACCGCGTTCCGAAGATGATTCAGTGCCGCGGCGCCACGTCCGGCCCGCGCCTCCAGCAGCCCCAGGTAGTATTGTGCGTCGCCGCGGACCGGGTCGAGTCCGACCGCATCCCGCAGCGCCTCGCGAGCCGCATCCAGTTGTTGCGCGTGGACCAGCGTTACGCCGCGCCACACCTCGATTTGGTAGCGCGTGGGGTGTGGCGGCTGCCAGGCGAGGTCATTACGCCGCGGCGTGTCTCGCGCGTCGGCCGCGAGGCCATCGAGGATAGCCAGCGCCCGCACCGCTTCAGCGCCGCGCGCCATGACAACGGCGCTCAGAAAGTCACGCTCGGCGCGCAGTTCATCGGGTACCTGGCCGAGGTTATCAACAACCTCCGCCAGTTGCCGGCGGTCTTCGAGTGCCAGCAGCACCCGCGCCAGCAGCAATCGGTCGTACACGTTCAGCGCCGCGCTGGATACGCCATCCATCGCCAGTTCGCTCAGGGTCTCGTCGGCGACGGCCGGTTGGTGGTTTGCCAGCAGCGCGGCAGCCAGCAGCACGCGCGCGGTTGGCGCGTCGGGCGTCAATGTCAGCAGTCGCCGGGCCGTTGTTTCAGCTTCCTGTGTGTCCCCATGTGCGAGCAGGCTGCGTATCGACACCTCCATGAGGGTTGCCAGGGATTGCTCATCGCCGGCTCGGCGGGCGAAGCTGTCCGCTCCGGTGTCACGCCCCATCAGCCGGGCCAGCACGGCCAGCCGTGCCCAGGTCGCGCCGCCCCAGTCCGCCCGGGCAACGTGCTCGATGGCCACGTCCAGCAGGGCGGCGGCGGCAGTGCGGTTCCTCACGTCCAGCGGGGATGTCGGCCGCGCGGGCAGTAGGCTGTCCAGGCGCGTCGTAATCTCAGCCTCGGGCGGGAAGATTGGCTTGGGGGCGGCCCTTGGCTGGGATCGGGCCGGCGCGGGTGCGGCGGCGCGTTCTTCCGCTCGGCGATCGCGGGCGCCGCCGGCAGTGTTTCTGGGGGACGCCGTGTCGTTTGAGTCGTCAGAGGATGGTTGAGCGGCTGGGGGCGTCGTCACTGGCGTTTGGAGCTCCTTGACGTCGGCGTGCAGCTCGACCATCTGCCTGGACAGGTCGTCGATCTGGGCCGCTTGTTGCCGACTGGCCGCGCGGGACAGCAGCGCCAAGCTGATCACGGCGAGTAGCAACAACGCAGTGCTGACCACCCAGTAGACATACAGTCGCTCGATTGCCCCGGGGGCGGGTGGTGATGTCGGCTGTCGTGACGTTGGCATGGCCTGTTCCAGTCGTTGTTGGTTATCCAGGGGGCGGATCGGGTGGTGAATCGTCCCAATCAGGCAGCGGGCCGTCTTCGCTGTCTTCCGCCGACTCTCCCTCGTCGGTGGCGGCCAGGACCTGCTCATCCGACAAGCGGTACGCTTTCCAGGCGTCCACGTAGTCGGTTGGCCGACCGCCGATCCGTTCGCGCGACACAAACTGCCCGGCGCGAATCACGAGGTACGTGCCGATGACGTAGAGCAGGATGAGCAGGGCGGAGGTCAGCAGAATCGCGAGCAACGCCACGAGTCGGCGTGCTTCCCGGTCTTTGAGTTGCTCCTGCTCGTCTTCCGTGAGCCCGTCGATCACGACCGGGCCGCCCTGTCGCGCCATGTACACATAAACTACGGCGGCCACAGTCAGCAACAGTGTCACCAGCACGGCGCCGGTCACGAGTCGGCCGTAAGTGTGTCGTGGCTGCGTCGCCATCAGAACAACCTCATTGCGGCCACCCGCGGCCCCGACGGGGCTGCTGGTCGAGTTGTTTGTCGAGCTTCTTGAGTGTTTTGCCGGCTTCCTCCGACAGCTTGTCCGGCACCTGGATGCGCACGATTGCGTACATGTCGCCGCCGGCCTTGGCCCCCTTGACGTGGATTCCACGGTCGCGCAGGCGCAGTTTGGTTCCGCCCGAGGTTCCCGGCGGCACTTTAAGCACAGTCGTCCCATCCAGCGTCGGAATCTCAACGGTGACGCCCAACGCCGCCTCGGAGAACGTCAACGGAAGATCGAGCAGAACGTCGTCTCCAGAACGGCGTAAGACGGGATGCCGTCGGACCGTGCAGCGCACCATGAGATCGCCACGCCCGCCGGGGCCGTCCTGGCCCTTGCCGCGTAGCCTGACACGCTGTCCATCGTCGATTCCGGCTGGTACTCGGAAATGTATGCGCTCCTGCTGGTCAGGGGAGCCGTTGGTTGTCAGAATCACCTCGCGCTCGACCCCACGGGCGGCTTCCTCCAACGACAGTTCGACCGAGTGCTCGAGGTTGGGGCCGCGCACGAGGGATTGCGGACGGGCCCCCCGGCGACCGCGGCGAGTGCCTCCCCGACTGAAGAACTGCTCGAAGATACTGCTCAGGTCGGCGTTGTCGAATCCGTACGGAGCGCCGCCAAAAGGGGCCCCGCCGCTGCTCCAGGAGTGGATATCCGGTGCGGGGCCGCCGGCGCCGAAACGGTCGTATTGCGCGCGGCGCTCCGTGTCTCCGAGAACATCGTACGCGGCCCGGACCTCCTTGAAGCGCTCTTCGGCGGACTTGTCGTCGGGGTTGCGGTCCGGGTGGTGCCGTTTGGCCAGGCGCCTATAGGCCTGCTTGATGTCCTGCTGCGATGCTCCGCGGGCTACGCCGAGGATTTCGTACGGATCCTTGTTGGTCATACACTTCCCGCTGAGTTGTCCGGCTGCCACAGAACTCCATGGGTGGACTGTCAGGGCAGCTTCTTCAGGCGTTCGATGGCTTCGTGCTCGTAGATCGTACCGGGGTGCTTGTCGATCACCTCACGGTAGAGCTGACGGGCCTTGCTCACTTGGCCCGCTCGCTGGTAGGCGTCCGCCTGGGACAGCAGCGATCGGCAGGTGCGCGCGGCCTGGTGATCAAGCACGTAGCCCATGATACCTTCGTTGGCACGCATGCGCTGTATGACGACCTTGGCCTTGGTTACCGTTTCGGTCGATGGGAACTCGTTCACGATCCGCTCGAGATTGTCAAAGGCGGCGCCGAAATCCCGTTCGCGTATGAGGTTCAGCGCTTGGGCGAGTACGTTCTCGGCGACGGCCGAGTCTTCATAGGCCTGGATCAGCTTGGCGACTTCCTTCTTGGCTTTTGCCAGGGCGTCCAGCCTGCTGCGCGCCGTACTGGAGATGCCCAGACCGCGAAACTCGTGCTTGGTTTCCATCAGTATCATGACGGCGTCTTCGTATCTCTTTTCGTCCGCCGCCTGCTCGGCGCGGGCTAGCTTGTCGCGCCCCAGGGCCTCGATCAGATCGATGACATCCTGACAGTCGGTCCGCAGTGAATCGCCGCGCAGAGCGTGCAGCAGCGCGCCGCGCGCCGCGGTGAACGCGGATCGGAAGTTGTCCCGCTTCAGCGCCCGGAGCGACTCCTTGCGATAAGCATGCACCTTGGTGGCCTCTTCCGGGTGTGTCTTGGTCGGCGGAGTCTCATCCGCGATCCGGCGGATCTCATCAACCAGCTTGCTGCCACCGCCTTCGGCGGGCCAGCCGGTCCACTGCACTCGGCCCTTGGGATCGATAATCACGACACGTGGGAACTGTTCGATCTCGTAGTCTTCGAAGGTCTGTTTGGCGCCGGTACCGACCGGAAAACGGACCTTCTCCTTATCCAGCAGCTCTTCGACACGCGACTCGGAGGCATCGGTTATGCCGAGCAGGAATACGCCGCCCTGACGGCCGTATGGTGAGGAGTCGACCTGGTTCATGAGCGGCATGATCTGCTCGCCGCCGGAGTGCCAGGTTACCCAGAAGAACAGCACGACGGTCATGCCGCGGCATTCCGTGAGCGACAGATCATCGCCGTCCGTGTTGACCCAGGTGTCGGCTTCAACGTCGGGAGCCCACGAGTCGACCTCAAGCTCGGCGCGGGCCAGTCCTACCGTTGCCAACAGGATACACAGCGTCGCAATAACAACCGACTTCATCTGGCTACCTCCGAGCATGTCGTTCTGGCTGCTGGGCCAGTTCCACTCCGCCGCCCTATTTATACCCGTCTGGCCCGCGAACTCAAGCTCCGCGTGCTATACTGCCGTGCCGCGAACGGCCCGAAACATCTCGGCAGGCCGGCGCGCCAGAGGTCTTCAGGTAACCATGACAAAGAGAAACACGCTCTCACCCCCCATCCACTCTCGCCAGTCGTACCGGTTCGTGGCACTGCTATTGGCCGGCGCCGCACTTGCCGTCCAGCCGCCGCCAACCGCTGCCCAGGACACCAAGATCGATCCAGAGTTGCCCAGCGTCCGGGTCGATCCGCGGCTGCGCTTAGCGGTCGCCGGGTTCACGATCGACCCCAGCGGCGACCCGCGCGACGCCTGGAATGGACTCGCGATCGAGGAAACGCTCTGTTGGCGCCTTCGCCGAGTGCCCGACCTGATCGCCATACCGACCGTCCGGCTGCACCAGGGCAGGGGCGAGTTGGGCGCTTCTGACGACAACCTGCCAAAATGGGACGACGTTGCACGCGGGCTGGGTGCGAATCTCCTACTCAGCAGCCAGTGCAGCGGCTCGGCGCGCTCATTGACCGTCGAACTGACCCTGCGTGATCTGACGCACCCAGAAACCGCCCCTCGTAAGACCACGATCGGTCCTGAGCGACTCTTCGACGTGCTTGAGCAAGCCACGCACTGGGTGCTGCAAACCCTTGAGCTGCCTGAACTAAGCGATGCGACCCGTGCCCTGGTCCTTGCGCCGCCGGCCCGCTCGGCGACTGTCCTCGAGTACTACGCGCAGGCCCTTTCCGCTCTGCGGACAGACGACCATCGAACGGCCTTGAGGTACGCCAGCCAGGCGCTCGGCAGCAATGCACTTTTCCGTCCAGCCCTTGATCTGATGGCCCAACTGGAGTCGCGCATGGGACCGGCCGGTCGTGGTTCGGCGGCACGCCGTCTGCGAGCACTGGGCGAGGTTGCGAGGCGTCAGAATGACTTTGTCGATCGCACGCTCTCGGAGCTTCGTCAAGCGCTGATCCTGCAGTCCAGCGGCGTGTTCGAAGCCGCCATGATCCGGGCCAAGGCCGCCCTGGCGATTGCTTGCGAGCACCACGACGTTTATGGCCAGATGGGGGCATTCACCGTTATCTGTGACCTGTACGTGTCACGCCCGGTACAGGTAGGCGCGGGTTCCGACCAGGAGGCCGCCGTCGCGTTCGCACGCGAGAACCTCAAGCGAGCCATCGAGTGGCAGAAGCTGCTCATCGACCTGCTGGAAGCGCAGGGAGACTTGCTCGGGCAACTGCCGGCGGTCAACAAGCTGGCGCTGATGTATGAGCGATCGGAGCAGTCAGAGGCGGCTCTCGAAGCCCATAAAAGCACGCTAGCGCTAGCCCAGCGGCTCGATTCTCGCGAGCACAAGGCCACGGCATGGCTCTATCTTGGGCAGTGGTATCGGCGCGCCAAACGGTTCCAAGAAGCCATCGAGGCGTTCAACCGCTGCATGGAGTTGGTGAACGAGGCCTCGCGTCCCACCGTTCGCGTTTTTCTGGGCGAACTCTGTCAGGCCATGAGCCAGCCGGCCGAGGCGCTGCAACACTACGAGAAGGCCAACGAGCAACTTAGCGATGGCGACGACCTCGCCACACAGTTCACCTGCTTGCGGCAGATCGCAACGGTGCGCATGGAGATTGGTCAGCGCGACGGCGCGATCAGCGCGCTGCGCGAGGCGATCGACATCGCGCATGTGCTTGATCTGCCCGAGGAAGCACGACTGCGAGCCGAGCTGACGGAGTGGGAAAGCGAGGCTGGCTAAACGGCGCCGTCTCCCGGTGTGCCGTGACCGGTTCCGGTGGCTCGTTGCAATGCGTAAACGCCTGATCGAGCATCTGTAACACCTTGACAGACAACACGTTGCGCCACAAAGGCCTGTCACCGCAAATCAGATGGTTTGTATGGACAGGGGGGGCGCGATCTGGTATAGTCCGGTGGTCGGATCGGGCTCCGGTCCGGCCCTAAAACTTGGGATTTACGGCTGTTCTAGCCGTGGCGCGCTTCCGGAATCGACCCTTGGGTTTGGTTCCGGAAGTTTTTTTGACAGCATCACGACGTTCCGTATACCGTGACGCTTGATCGGCACGCCGGCGTTGGTGGTGCAGCGCGCGATATCGTCGCGCCGTGCGTTAGACGGGAGACAACTCGGGCATGAACGGAACAACCACGGCTGGCAAGCGTTGTGCGGCAGAAGCGAGCGTGATTCGTCGCGCCACCCCTTGCGCCGAGCACGTACTGTTGGAGTTGGCCGCGCGGGACTTTCCGAGCAGCATGCCCGGGCAATTCCTACAACTGCTCTGCCGCGCCGACAGCGCGAGGCCGGCTTCAGTGTGCGAATGGCCGCCAGACGGGTTTCCGTCGATCAAAGACGCCAGTTTCGCCCAGCGCGAGGCGTACCTACGACGACCATTGAGCATCGCGGATCGCTGGACCACGCCGGACGGCGTGGCGCACTTGTGTGTCGTGTCGCGCGCCGTCGGTGTTGGCACGCAGTGGCTCGAAGGACTGCGCGTCGGCGATACCGTCAGCGTTACGGGGCCATTGGGGCGCGGTTTTCGAGCTGCCGAACGCGACGAGCCCGTAGTGTTGGTTGGCGGCGGCGTTGGCATTCCGCCGCTGCTATACCTGACCCGGAGCCTGCACGAGTCCGGGCATCGCGACGTAACTGTTATCTTCGGCGCGACCACGCGCGATCTCCTGCCGGTGCAACTTGGCCAAGAGCCGGCGCGCGACGGCGTTCCGCGAGTTTGCGTCGATCTTCCCGGTCAGGCGGCCTATCGCGCCGCCATAACGAGCGATGATGGCACGATCGGCCTGCCGGGCGTAGTAACGGACGCCTTGCAGCGCTGGCACGAGTCGCGCTCGCCGCTGAAGCGGGGGGGAACGGTCTACGCGTGTGGGCCCGATGGAATGCTGCGCGCCGTGGCACTGCTTACGCGCGAGTTGGGACTGGATTGTCAGTTATGCATCGAGCGCCAGATGGGCTGCGGCGTGGGAACGTGTCTGTCGTGCGTCGTCCGTCTGCGCGCTCCGGACCAGCCCGAAGGCTGGCGTTGGGGGCTGACTTGTTCAGACGGGCCGGTTTTTGAGCGCGACGATCTGCTCGACTACATGGGGGGCGACAGCGCATAATGTGCGCCATGCACAGGAGGTTACGATGCGAAACAGCATGTTTAGGTTGAGCGGCGCCGCATTGCTGGCGTGTCTGGTCGGGACCGCGGGCTGCCAAAGCCTTGGCTCGCGTTTCCTGAGCGTGATCGGCGTAAGCCAGAAGCCGTTGACGGTGGCGCTGGTGATAGAACCCGGCTCGCCCGATGCCGCCCAGGCTCTCAACCCGTTTCAGCCCTACGGCGATCTGCGGAGTGCGTTGTCCGACGACCTTGGGAGGCCGGTGTCGCTGGATGTTTGCTTCGCGTTTCAGGTTCAGTCGGGGTTGAGCAGCGGCTGGTATGACGTGGGGGTGGTCACGCCCGCACAGTACGCTCAACTGGCGGATGCCGAGGCCCTGCGCGTGCTGGCTGTACCGATCGACCGTCGGGGTCGTAGTGCTCGCTCTGGTCTGCTGCTAGTGTCGGCGCGTTCGAACCTCCAGGCGCCCGGCGATCTGCGCGGTCAGCGTGTGACCTTCGGGCCACGGAACGATGCGCGCACACACTTGGCGGGGCTGCAATTGCTACGCGAGGCGGGTCTGGAGCGGACTGACTTGGCGCTCGAAGTTGTCCCGGTGCCGGGATCGCTGCGGCATCTGCCCAACGCGCGCGGAGTGCTCCAAAGCGTGTTGAGCGGCACGGCGGCGGCCGGCTTCGTCGATGAACTTGACTGGGATGCCATGGCGGAGCACGACGAGCGCGAGGGCGAGCCGGCCCGCGACAAGGCGCGCATTATCGGTCGTACAGTCGCATTGCCGACCAAACTACTGATTGCCTCGGTCAAGCTGGAGGTGGGAGATTTCGAGCGGGTCCGCGCGGCGCTGCTAGCCCTGGCTGACAAACACACCGACGTGCTCGAGCCGCTGGGAATCTCTGGCTATGTGGTTCCAGCGGAGGAGTTGGTTGCCGAATGCCACAATCTGCAGGCCGAGGCGCCTGCCGTGAAGAGCGAGTAGCGGCTGACTCGCTTTCCGGTTGCTCAGACCCCGCTCAGGATATCGACGAAGACGTCGATGTCGTCGAAGTCAACGTCGCCGTCGCCGTCGCAGTCGCCGTTGAGCCAGTGGCAGTAGGGGTAGGCAGCTTCGTAGGCCGGCTGGCCGGTGAGGGCCAGCACAAAGGCGTCGATGTCGTCAAAGTCCACGAAGTCATCGCAGTTGGTGTCGCCGGCCAGCGTCCTAATGCCGAAGGTCGTGGCGCAGTCAAGCGGCGACGCGCAGTAGGTCGTGTCGAGGGCGGTCAGGTTGTCGGAAGCCGCCCCGAGGCCCAGATCGAGCGCGGCGGCGAACAGGGACGGAGACAAGCCGGGGCTCACGGTGTACACGTCGGCGGCCGGACCCACGAGGCTGGCTCCGAGAATCGTGTACAGCGAGGGCGAGCCCGGCGCCAGCGAGAAGATCACTTGGTCGGACAGGTTGAACAGGCCGTCCTCGTTCAGATCGAAGACTATCAGGGCATCGATATCATCACCTTGCACGAGGCCCAACTGGGAGTATTGAGCGTACAGCGTGGTGGGGGTCGCGCCGGGGGCAGCATTGAAGAAGACATGCGCGCCGCTGGGGCGCAAGTACCCCGGCAAACTGGCCAGAGAGGGTGAGTCCGAACTGACTGTGAAGTAGACGTTTATCGCGCCGCCCTCGGCCTCGATGCTCAGTCGGGCGAAGGCATTGACACCATCCTGCTCGGAGCCGTTGACATGGTCAAAGGCATGGGTCTCGGGCATGGCGCCGAACGAGGTGCCCCCCTCGTTATAGTTGTTGCGGCTGAGGCTGTTGTTGGCCGGGTCTCCGCCGCCGGAGACGCCGGAGCGGGAGAACAGTTGCGTGGACATGAACTGATCGCCCGCCGCGTGGCCGCGCGCTGCTTGATCCATCACGTTGTAGGGTACCTTCTGGAGCACGAGAAACGAGTGGGGCGGGACAGCGCCGACGGTTGCCCGGCTCACCGAGAACATGAGCATGAAGGTCGCCTGCGATGGGAAGCCAAAGTTACCGGCCGACAGGCCATCCAGGTCGTCATCGGGCGACATGAGGCCCAAGTCCTCGCGGTTGATCAACGGTCCGGGGCCCTCGCCATCCAAGCTGAGAATATCGCCGGGATCGATCCCGTCGTATGTGCCCGGCGATCCGGAATCGAACGAGAACAGTGGTGCCGGAAGCGGTTCCAGCGGCGGGGCCGCCTGGCAGACCGAGCCCATGACGACCAGCGCGGCCAACAACGCCAACACGCGGCGCCGCGGTGAACAATCGTGTGGGTAGTGGGTAATGGTCGCTTCCATTAGTAGCCTCCTCGGGGTCCGTCGGCGTATTCGCCATCCGACGTTGTGTTCGAGCCCGCTTTCTCATTCCATGATACGACTATCCACCCCGGCCAAGCATCGCCTTCTCTCAGTTTCTTGAGAATGAGCCGTGCGTGGTACGTGTAGCCCAGCTCGCCGTCGAACGACCTATAAGCGTGTTGGAACTGGTCAACAGCGGCCTCGCGGTCGCCAGCAGCCAGCCGCAACGCCGCCGTGTGGAAGTAAGCGGCCCCCGACAGCTTCCAGGGCATCTCAGATTGTGCCGCGAGTTCGTCCAACTCCGCCGACGGATCGCCGGTTTGGCAGCATTCGTACAGTGCGCGCAGCCATTCGGCTGATTGCGGCGGAACCAGTTCTGCGGCGAAATCCACGTTGTCGGCGCGGCTATCCAGAAGATCAGCGGCCTCCGAGACCTGTCCCAGTAATCTCAGGCAGGTTGCGGACCACAGTACGGCCTCCGCGCTGTCGGGAGCGTCGTCGGCCAGGGCGCGGGCATGCTCCAGCGCGGCGTCCATGTCGCCCTGCTCGGCCAGGATCAACGCCGGATAGAAGTGAGCGTAGCAGCGGTTCTCCGGCATACATGCGGCGTGTGCCTCGGCGTCAGCGAGAGCGGCGTCCAGGTCATCCAGCCAGTAGTTCAGCCGCCAGCGGTAATGGAGGTTCTCGCAGCGGGCGTAGCGGTTGTCGGTCAGCTCGATCGCACGCGTGCGCGCGTCGCGTGCGTCTGCGAACCGGCCCATGCTCTCCAGACACTCGGCCTCGGCGGTTATCGGTCGTTCGCTGGCCGGGTCGGTGGCCTGGCCGGCACGGGCCCAGTGCAGAGCCTGTTCGTAGTGGTCGCGGACGAGCGAGTCGTCGCGCGTCCCGTGGCTGCCCGAGTAGATCTCCGCCGCCAGCCGATGCGTGATCGACAGCA
>CAZUCH010000047.1:0-12178 GCA_964619045.1 uncultured Planctomycetales bacterium
CGCCAGCAGGCCGAGGTAGCGCTTCTCGTGCTGCTTTTCCGCTACGGCAATGGCCTCGAACACCTGTGCGATGGCCGCAATCTATCTACTTCGGGGACACCGTACTATGCTGGCGCATCCACAACCTCGCATTCCCTGCGTATCCGTGACAGTTCGGCCGCCCACGAGGTTCTCTGAGATGTTAACCCGAATTAGGTAAGCTGTCCCCAAAACTAAACTAAGACGCCGCGACGTCCTACCGTTTGTTGAGATCCTTGGGTAGCGCGATCTCACATTCAAGGTAGTCGCAGCCGAACTCGCGGCATTGCGATCGCGTGGGCATGAAGATATCCACCGTGCTGCGCCTGAATCGGCGGTGGGTCCTGTCGGTCACCACGAAGGTGCGATCGAGCGCCGGCACGTAGATCTGCGACCCGAATGGGATGTCGGCCGGCGCGGCACACTGTCCCAGCCCCGAATGCACGCCGCTGGCCGTGGTTCCCCGGTCACAATAGGCCGTGACCCGGCACACACGGTACATGCTCGCCTGCCTGGATGCCAACTCTGCATTCACGTCGGCCGGGGCCGCCAACTCGGCTACGATCGGCATCGCACGTGCGATATTCGCCGCTGACACGTGCTCCACGGCTTGTAGCAGGGGTGCGATCGCAGTGGCCGGCTGTTTCTCGATTGGCGAGGTGAGCGCGCGGCTAGAGTCGTCGGCCACCAGGCCAACTGCCAACAGAGCGCTGCAGACCAAGCCCAAGAGCCCGGTGAGGCTCTGAACAAGCGACGTCATGCGCTATCCTCCGTCGCCGAAGCGCTGGCCGTCTTGTCCCGTTCCTTGGGGTCACCTCGCGGCCGGCCGCCCATGCCGCCGCGATGAAACGAAAGTCGAACCGGAAATGCTAGCATCTTGCGCAGCGCGACGCCAGGGGAATCGGCACATTCCTTCTCGGGCTAAGGCCGTGGCGGGGGCGGCGGCCGGGACCGCTCACGGAACATTCGGCGGTTTGACGTTCCGCAGCCTGCGCCGTTCAATACGTCAGTGCGCGGTCCAAACCGCTCGGCCGACGCCGGCTGAATCGCCCTCTGGTTGGAACCTCCGCCATCTGAATTGGGAGTAACGACATGCGAAAGATGTTCGTGGCCGGGAACTGGAAAATGAACCTCGATCTCAAGCGCTGTCGGAGCTTGGTTGACGCAATCCGCGAAGGCTTGGACGGCCTCAGTGCTGGTGGCCGCCCTGACATCGCCGTGTGTCCCCCCGCTATTTACCTGCTTCCGCTCGCCAGGGCAGTTGATGGCAGTGACATCCGCCTGGGCGCCCAGGACGTTCACGAGGCGGTTTCGGGGGCCTTCACGGGTGAAATCGCGGCCGAAATGGTCGCGGAGACTGGCGCCAAGTACGTCATTATCGGGCACAGCGAGCGTCGCCACACGATCGGCCACCTCGAAGACGATCACATGATCAACCTCAAGATCCGAGCGACGCGCCGGGCGGGCCTGACACCGATCCTGTGCCTGGGCGAGACACTGACCGAGCGGAAAGCCGAGCGGACGCTGGAGGTGCTGACGTACCAGTTGACCGCTGGCATGGTGGGGATCGACGTTGGTTCCAGTGCCGACCTGGTCATCGCATATGAGCCGGTCTGGGCCATAGGCACGGGCCAAGTGGCAACTCCTGACCAGGCCCAAGATGCCCACGCCCACCTGCGAAGCGAGCTTCGGAAGCTGGTCGGGGCGGTGGCCGGCGAAGTGCGGATTCTGTATGGCGGCAGCGTGACACCCGACAATGCGGCCAAGATATTCGGACAGGCGGATGTGGACGGAGGGCTGATTGGCGGGGCCAGCCTGAAGGCCGAGCCGTTCGTCGGAATCGTGTCGGCGGCGCTAGCGGCAGCGGGCTGAAGCTGATATAGTGCTTGGTTCCCGTCGGGTGGTCGCGGACGTTTCGTGGCAACAACCTGAGTAACTGGCGGATTCTGATAGTCTGAGGCTGGCGATGATACTGGCGACGGAGTACTACCACACTATTCTGGCGATTCTCTTTGCTGCTCTGGCAGTCGTTCTGATCGGCGTCATCTTGCTGCAACGCGGCAAGGGCGTGGGACTGGCTGGAGCGTTTGGCGGCACGGGCGGCGGGGCGGCGTTCGGCGCCAAGACCGGCGACGTCCTGACATGGGCCACCATTGCGCTGGCCATTTTCGTGCTGACCTGCACGGTGTTTCTCAACTACGTGTTTGTCCCCAGCGGCCCCGGATTGACCGCTGAGTCGCCCGCCGAGATAACCAGTCTGGCCCCCCCTACCGCCGACGATGGCGCGGCCGCACCCGCGGGCGATACTGAGGCCGAGACGCCCGCCGCGACCACCGACCAGCCGGCGGACTCAACGGCCGAACCGACGGCGAGCCCGGATGCCGAGGCCCCGGGTGAGGCTCCGGTCGAGCCCGCCGAAGCCCCGGCGCAGCCCCCCGCCGGCGTGGACGAACCCAGTTCCAACGACCCGGGGTAGCGGAATCGCCGAATGATCCACTCCATGACCGGCTTTGGGGAAGCGCAACTCGATGAAGGCGGCCGGGGGTATCATCTTGAGATTCGGAGCGTTAACCAACGCTACCTGAAGACGGGGGTCCACCTGCCGGATGACTTCGCCTTCCTCGAGAGCGAAGTCGAGCGGCTGTTGCGCAAGCGTCTCGTGCGTGGCAGCGTGACGATTCGTCTACACGTGCGAACCTTTGGCTCACAGGCGGCCTTGGAGTTGAACACGGCCGCCGTCCGGGCCTATGTGGAGCAATTGCAGGCTGCGTGTGGCGATGTTCCGGGGGTGACGATTGACCTGGCGACCGTTCTGACGCTCCCGGGAGTCTGCCAGACCAGCGAGCTGACCGAGGCCGAGCGCGAGCGCTGCTGGGCGATTCTGGAGAAGCTAGCCTCGACTGCGCTGGACGGGCTGGTCGAGATGCGGGCTACCGAGGGCCGCCGGTTGGCCGACGATCTGGAGGAGCACTGCGCGGTGATTCGCCGTAGCCTGGGTTTGATTGGCGAGCGAGCCCCGCTTGTGCTGGTCGAGTACCGCGATCGACTGGCGGCGCGGATCGAGGAGTTGATTGCGAAGAGCAACGTGCGTCTGGCCGAGGAAGACCTGCTCAAAGAGGTTTCGATCTACGCCGAGCGTAGTGACATCAGCGAGGAGCGCAATCGCCTGGCCGGCCATCTGGAGCAATTCGACGCGCTGCTGGCCAGCAAGGAGCCGGCGGGTCGCAAGCTCGAGTTCATCTCGCAGGAGATGCTGCGCGAGGCGAACACGATGGGCTCGAAGACCGGAGACGTGGAGATGGCCCGCGCGATCATCGATATCAAGAGCGCCATCGATCGCATCAAGGAGCAGGTACAGAATGCCGAGTAGCTGTCGGCGATGCGGCGTGGGATTCGATACGAGACGCAATCCAAGCACTCGTCGACCTGGCTCGTCGGCGCACCTTTTGCGCAATGCTGATTGACACCCACTGCCATCTGACCAGCGCCGGGCTGCGCGACCGCATCGACGAAGTTGTCGCGGCGGCGCGGTCAGCGGGCGTCGATCGCATGATCCAGGTAGCGGTCAACGCGGCCGATATGCGGGCCGCCGTGGGTCTGATGACCGACCGGCCTGAGCTGTTTCTGGCAGCCGCCGTCCATCCGCACGAGTCCGCCAAGTGCGGCCGCGAGGAGTTCGACGAGTTGGCGGCGTTGCTGGGTGGAGCGGGACTACCGGACGTCGTGCGCCGGCGAGTGGTCGCGGTAGGTGAGACGGGGCTGGATTTCTTCTACGATTTCTCGCCTCCCGAGCGGCAGGAGGAGGCTCTGCGCCGGCACTTGGAGCTGGCCTGCGAGTTGCGCTTGCCGGTGGTGATCCACGCCCGCGAGGCCGAGGCCCGCGTGTGTGACATCCTGGCGGAGTATCCGCGCCTGGCCGGACGGTTTGTATTCCACTGTTTCTCGGGCACCGAGACCATCGCTCGGCGGGTGTTGGATTTGGGCGGGTACTGCTCGTTCACCGGCGTGGTCACCTTCAGAAAATCGGACGACATACGCCGGGCCGCACTACTGGTGCCCACCGATCGTATATTGGTTGAAACCGACGCGCCGTACCTTACGCCCGAGCCGGTGAGGAAGATTCGGCCCAATGAACCGGCCCTGCTGGTACATACGGCGCGTTTTTTGGCCGATCTTCGCGATGAGGACTTCGAGGCTTTCGCTGCGGCCACTACGGCTAACGCCGAGCGGTTGTTTGCCCTACCTGAGAGATGAACATGAGTCAGTGTCTGGTCACCGGCGGCGCGGGTTTTATCGGCGGTCACATTGTGCGCAAGCTGCTGGAGAAGGGGCACGGCGTACGGGTGCTCGACAATCTAAGCTCCGGCAAGCTCGCCAATCTGGAAGAGGTTGCCGGCCAGATTGATTTTGTGGAAGGTGACATATGCGACGTGGCCGCCGTCGAACGGAGCATGAAGGCTGTTGACGTGGTCTTCCACTTGGCCGCTCGGGCCAGCGTGCCGCGTAGCGTTGCGGAGCCCGGCCCGTCCAACGAGATCAACGTGACCGGTACCGTGAACCTGCTGATTGGTGCGCGGGACGCTGGCGCGCGGCGTTTCGTCTATTCCGCCAGCAGCAGTGCCTATGGCGACACGCCGACGCTGCCCAAGGTCGAGAGCATGCCGTCCCGACCGCAGAGTCCGTACGCGGTTGCCAAGTTGGCGGCGGAGAACTACTGCACGTGCTGGGCGCATGTTTATGGGCTGCAGACCATCTCATTGCGTTACTTCAACGTCTTCGGGGCGCGCCAGGACCCCGCCGGCGCCTACGCCGCCGTCATTCCGGCCTTTGTGACCCGCGTGCTGCGTGGCGAGCGGCCGGTCGTGTTTGGCGATGGTGAGCAGTCGCGAGATTTTTGCTACATCGAGAACGTCGTAAACGCCAACATGCTGGCCGCCGAGGCCGAGGAAGTGCATGGCGAGGTTGTCAACATCGCGTGCGGCGAGCGCGTCACGCTTAACGCCATTCTGGGCGACATCAACAAGCTGCTTGGAACCAACATCAAGCCTGAATACCAAGATGAGCGTGCCGGAGACGTCAAGCACAGCCTGGCCGACGTCTCATTGGCCAAGGAAGTCATCGGCTACGAGCCGCAGGTGTTTTTCCCAGAGGGTTTGCGTCGTTCGATCGACTGGTACAAGGCTAATCTGGGCTAGCGGCGGCAGCGCCGGCACCGACGTAGTTTCGTGGCCCCATCGACGCATAGCGGCATAGGATTTCGTGCTGCCGACACCCGTGGTGTTTGGCCAGCGGCGGCTCACTTAGCTCATCCCCCAGCAACACAACCTCGTCTCCGGCTCGGTCTTCGGCGTCCACGGTGACGAACGAGGTGTTCATGCCGGCTTCCAACACTTGCTGCGGGCGGCCGTTGATCATGATCGGGCCAGGCTGGACGTAGTTGCTGTAGCCGGCGAGGATGATGCCGACACGCGGGCACTCGAGGCGCGTGTAGCCGGCCGGCCCGCCCGTTTCGCGTACGATCTCCAGTCGTGACGTTACCCGTAGGGCTCCACGGTACAGGGCCAATCCGGGGCGGACCGCGTCAAACCAACATTCGGGGTGCTCCAGAAGATCCGAGGCGGCGGCATGCAATGGTCGCCCTCGCTCGCCACACAGATCTCGCAGGCGTGACGCTGCCGCGACCGTGACGGCGTGCGCGTAGTAATCCTCGACGTCGCAGTGTTTCGCGAGGTCGTCCAGTTTCTCCGGTGGACAAGCGAAGCGTCGCATACCGACATCGACGGAGATCGCCACTCGCAGGCCGACGAAACGCTCCGCGGCGGCGCGATCCCCGATTGTCGGCCGCAGTTCCAACTCGCGAAACTCATCGGGCTCACCGATCGGCGGGCCCAGTACCAAGCCCGGCCGGCCCACCGCGCGGGCTTCTTCGATGGAGAAGTAGGCGAACTCGTCAACAACCGCCGCCAGCGTGTCGGCCACGCGGACCGCCCCCAGCCCATAGGCGTCCGACTTGATGACGCCGATCAGCCGCACGCCCGTGCGAGCGCGAATGGTCTCCGCCGCCGCGCGCACGCGGTCCAGGTCGATAGTTACTTGAACATGTGGCGAGCGCATCCGGCTTCCTAGTGCATGTCCGTTTTCAGAGTGCCTGACCGGCTGCAAACCGGTCCCACAGTTTTCGCCGGTGCCACATGTTTGCTGCTTGCAGTGCTACAGTCGCTTGGGGCCGGCGGCCATTACCTCTGGTGAGCTGCCCTCCTCGAAGGCCTTGAAGTTCTCGATGAAGCGCGCGGCCAAGGCGTCATACTGCTTCCAGTATTCGTCTTGGTCGTTCCACGTGCTGGAGGGATCCAGAATATCAGCCGGGACGTCCGGGCACGAGGTCGGCACGTCGAAGCCAAACAGTTTGTCTGTTCGGAACTTGACCTCGGCCAAGCGGCCGTCGAGGGCGGCGTTCAGCGAGGCGCGAGTGTGAACGATGCTGATCCGCTTGCCGGTGCCGTAGGGGCCGCCGGTCCAGCCGGTGTTGATGAGCCAGCATTGGGCGCCGTGCTTCTGGAGCCGTTCTGCCAACATCTTGGCGTATACGAACGGGTGATGCACCATGAACGGCGCGCCGAAGCAGGTGCTGAAGGTTGGCTGCGGCGACTTGCCCACACCGGCCTCGGTCCCGCCGATCTTCGATGTGTAGCCGCTGATGAAGTGGTACATGGCCTGATCGGGGCTCAGCCGCGAGATCGGCGGCAGCACGCCCGAGGCATCGCAGGTCAGCAGCACGACGTTCTTCGGATGTTCCCTGATCATGCCCGCGGGAACGATGTTGGGGATGAAATCGAGCGGGTAGGACGCACGCGTGTTCTCGGTGAGCGTGTCGTCGTCCAGATCACACTCCCGCGTGTTCGAGTCGTAGACCACGTTTTCGAGGATACAGCCGAAGCGGCGGGTGACGTCCCAAATCTGAGGCTCATTCTCGGCCGACAGGCGGATCACCTTGGCGTAGCAGCCACCCTCGAAGTTGAATACACCCTGGGCGCCCCAGCCGTGCTCATCGTCGCCGATCAGGCGCCGCTTGGGATCGGCGGACAGCGAGGTCTTGCCCGTGCCCGACAGCCCAAAGAACAGAGCCGCATCGCCCTTGTCGCCCACATTGGCGGAACAGTGCATTGTGAGCACGTTTTTCAGCGGCAGCAGGAAGTTCATGACGGTGAACATCGACTTCTTGATTTCGCCGCCGTAGGCCGCGTGTACGATGATGCCCATCTTCTGGGCGAAGTTGAGCATGATGGCCGTGTCGGAGTTCACTTCGTCGATCTCGGGTTCGGACTTCATGCCCGGAGCCACGATCATCGTGAATTGCGGCACGTGCTTCTTGCACTCCTCGGCGCTGGTCAGGGGGATGAACATGTTGCGGGCGAACAGGCTGGCCCAGGCCGTCTGCGTGATGATGCGCAGCGGCATGCGATACTCGGGGTCGGCCCCGACGTAGCAGTCCATCACAAACAGGTCGCGGCCCTGCAAGTAGGCCGACTGCCGCAAGCGCGTGCGCTCGTACTGCTCGGGCGTGCATGGCACATTGTAGTTACCCCACCAGATGTCCTTTTCGGTGCTCGGTTCGCGCACCACGTACTTGTCCTTGGCCGAGCGCGAGGTGTGCTTACCGGTCGTGACCAACAGCGGGCCGCCGGCAACCAAGTGGCCCTCGCCACGGAAGATCGCCTCTTCGTACAGCGCGGCGGGTGACAGGTTCCAGTACACACGGCCGAGGTTGGTCAGGCCGTGGTTCTCCAGGCCAAAGTCGCTGGCCAGGTCACTGCGGTGGCAGGCAGCCGGCGTTCCGGCATCGCACGAGTTGCTCATGATCGAGTTTCCCTATTCGCGGTTTAGAATCTGGAGCCTAGGTATTCTCAGGCGCATATGACGATAGCGCCTCACTCATTCTGGCAAGGCCGTCAGTGATTGCTTCCGCCGATTCGCAGAAGCTTATGCGCAGATGGCCATCCACGCCGAACGCTGCTCCCGGAACGGTCACGACCAGCGCCTTTTCAAGAAGATAGCCCGCCAAGCGAACCGAGTCGGTGTCGTACCGGCTGAAGTCTGGGAAGCTGTAGAAGGTTCCCTGCGGCACCTTCACATTGACGCCGTCAATTGCAGTTAACCCCTCCAGCAATACACCGCGATTGTGCTCCAACGCTCCGCGCAGCGCGGCCACCGAGGATTGATCGCCCTTCAAGGCCGCGACGGCGGCGCACTGCGAAAGCGACGAGGGCCCCGAGGTCTCGTGCCCCTGGATGCGCCCCATGACCTTGATCAGGCTGGCATTGCCGATTGCCCAGCCGATGCGGAAGCCGGTCATCGCGTACTGCTTTGACACGCCATTGATCGTTATCAGCTTCGAGCTTTCCAGCGGCGTCTTGGCGTACTTGTAGCAACTGACCGGCTCCTGGTCGTCGAAGATCAGCCGATGGTAGATGTCATCCATGATCAGGTAGATGTCGCGGCGCTCGCAAAACGCGACGATGTCCGCGATGAACTCCTCAGGATAGAGAGCGCCGCTCGGGTTGTTGGGGCTGTTGATGAGCACGGCCTTGGTACGCTCGGTGACATGCGCCTCGATATCGCTCAGGCTTGGGCAGACGCTCCCGTCGGCCGGTTTCACCGCCACCGGAACGCCGCCGGCGATCCGAACCATGTCCGGATAGCTGACCCAGTACGGCACGGGGAAGATGACCTCGTCGCCAGGATCGATGATCGCGTGCAACGCCACCATGATGGCTTGTTTGGCGCCGCCGGAGGCCATGACGTTGGCGGGTTCTACCTCGCAGCCGTAGAACTCCCGCGTGTAGTCCACGATGGCGTTTTTGATGGCCGGGGTACCACTGGCGGGGGCGTAGCGGACGACTCCGGTTTCAAGCATCTCGGTGCCGGCCACCAGCGCCTCGTCGGGCGCCTTGGCCTTGGGTTCGCCGCCGCCGAGGTGGATGACGGGTTCGCCACGTGCTCGCAGGGCGGCCGTTGTCGCATTGAGTTGCAGGGTCACGGAATCCCCGATGCCGGCGGCCATCTTGCTAATGCTCATCGTCGCGAACCCTCAACGGCGCTGTTCACAATAACCGTCCCACTCGTCTTGTGGGCAAGTGGTTTACGCTACTGAGAGGCCCGGCGTGCGTCAACGCCGAATCGTGGTCATTCCCGAGCGTTTGCGCGGATTGGCGCCGGCACGTTGCGGCCGGTGGGCTGGCCGTTTAGCATCGCGCGCATGCTGATCGATGTTCATGGACATTTCGGCCACCTGACGCCCGGAGCCGCGCCGCCGGCCCGGATTGCGGTCTACGCCGGCACGTGCGAAATCGACTACGTGCTGGTTTCCAACGTTGACGCCGCCGGCGAGGCGGCCGAGGCGGCTAACCTCGACGAGGTCGATGCCAACACGGCCTGCCTGGACGCCTGCAGCGAGCATCCGCGGCTCTTGCCGCTGTATTGGGTGCGGCTCGGGCAAGCCGACAGCCATGTGCGGGCAATGGCCGGTGCGTTGGCCAGTGCGCCATTCGTTGGTGCTCTCTTTGCGCCGGCTGCCAATGGGTTCTCGGCCTCCGATTCGCGTCTGGATGCTTATCTGGATGTGCTCGCCGCTCACCGTCGGGCGGCGGTTTTTTGCGTTTGTGATGATGAGCGGGCCGCGCCGGCCCAGGTACACGCTCTGGCTCGGCGGCACCGGAAGATGCCGATAGTGCTTTGCTGCTGCGGCGAGAACGAGTCCACCCGGCCGCTGGCACTGGACACGATTCGCCGGGCGATTCGTGACCGGGACGCCGACCTGCACCTGGATACTTCCCACGCCGGTGCGGAGGAGATCGTCGGCTGGGTCCAGGCCCTGGGCGGCGAGCGGATTCTCTGGGGTACGGACGCCTTGTGTGGCGACGACGCCCACATTCCGCATCAGATCGCGCTGCTGGACCAGTTGCGACGGAAGCTGCAACCCCCTGAGTTTCATATGGTTACCGGCAACAATGCGGAACGTCTGTTTGGGCTGGGCGGGCTGAGCGGGCATTAACGGACGATGGCTATGCGGGGCCGGTTCGTAGCCGGTCGAGCCCGGTTGAGGCCCGATAACCTGCTTGGCGACGGGCCGTGAGTGCGATTCCGTCGCGGATGCCGGCCAGCGGCGAACTGCGGCGCCCAGGGGGCGTAATTAGGGTGCATGTTGTGGTAGACAAACGTGACGAGCAATTGTTGGCCGAACACCTGACGGGAACGTCGGGCGCGTTCGACGTGCTCGCCGCGAGATACGCCGAGGATCTGTTCGGTTTCTTCCAACGGTTTGTTGGTAACGCCGCCGCCGCGGACGACTTGGTGCAGGAGACGTTGTTGCAGGTGCATCTGGCGGCTGCCTCATTTGACCCAGCGCGAGCCTTCAAACCGTGGCTTTACACGATCGCGGCGAACAAGGGCCGCGACTTCATGCGGGCTCGCGGTCGGCGACCGACACGGTCGCTGGACAACACCGGCCACGACCCCGACCGCCCCTCTCCGGCGGCGTTGCTGGAGTCGGACGGCACATCGGCCCCCGCACGGATTGGTGCGGACGAGCGTAACGAATTGGTACGGAGCCTGATCGCGACAATGCCCGAGCATTTGCGAATGATTCTGGTCCTCGGCTACTACCAGAAGTTGCCGTACGCCGAGATTGCCGAGATTCTCGGTATTCCCGTGGGGACGGTGAAGTCACGGCTGCACTCCGCCGTGACTCAGTTTGCGAAATTGTGGCTGGCGCGGACCGCGAGTCCCAGCACGGACGCCTAGCCTGGAGTAGTTTCTGATGGCCGATACAAACGAGCAGGATTTCGATCGGCGTCTGCTCGATCTGCATCTTGGGCACCTGTCCGAGGCCGAACAGGTCCGGCTACGCGGAGAGATTGCCTCCGACCCCCGTCTGGCGGCCGAGGATCGCGCCCTGAGCGGCGTTTTTGAGGCACTCAACGCGGTGCCGCAGGAGTCGGTGCCGGCAGATCTGGCCGCCCGTGCGACCGCTCGTGTGCGAGCCGCCGGTCCGTCGCCGCGGATTGTACGCCCGACTGACGAGCTGACGGCGGCTGTCGAGCGGGGGGCTGGCCGGGTTATTCGCCTGGGCAACCTGCGCGACATCGTGGCCGTCGCGGCCCTGATCGTTCTGGCGGTTGGGATCGGCGTCCCGAGCGTGTTGCACGTGCGTGAACGTGCTCAACGGCACGGCTGCTCTCAGAATCTGGCCTCGTTGGGTTTTGGTCTCCAGCAGTACGCCAATGCTTTCGGCTCGAGTTTCCCGTTTGCGGGCTGGAGCGGGCGGGAGAACACCTGGCAGCCGAGTAGTGATTCGGGCATGGTTAGCGTTCCCAATCGCCGGCACGTATATCCACTACTGCGCATGAAGTTTGTGGCAGACCCACGGGTCTTCATTTGCCCGTCGCAACAGCACGTGCCGATGCCCCAGGCGGCCGTCGCCGAGCGCGACGATTTCCTCGAGAGCCGCAACGTCAGCTACGTCTATCAGAACATGGCCGGCGTGCGCCCCAGTGCCAACGACGACCCGGACTTGCCGATCATGGCGGACGACAACCCACTCTTTGCCAACGGGTTGCCGCTATTCGAGGCTGCTCGCCGTCTGGGCAGCCGTGATCCGTTCATGGCCAATTCGCATGCCCATCGCGCCGGCGGTCAGAACATCCTGACGCTCGGCGGATACGTGAAATGGACCACCACGCCCTGCTCGGGCGTTGGCGACGACAACATCTGGACGCTAGACGGCGTAACCAACTACACCGGCCAAGAAGGCCCAACCACCCCCAAAGACTCACACCTGATCAAGTAGAGGCGGCAATGATGCGCCTTGACGCGTCCCACGGCAGGCGCCCTGGGTAGGATGCGTCTTGACGCATCACCCTCAATCTCCGCTGTGTTGTCGTCTTGTCATTCCCCCACGCTAAGCCACCTGCTTCTTGCTTCCCAATACTGGCACTGAAGCGCTACAGTACGCGAGGTGGGAGTCCCTGGGCCATGGCTCTTTCATCCGTACCACCTAGTACTGTAGGGAAAGGTGAGGCGCTTTCATGAGAAGCATGAGAAGAGTAATCGAAGCAACTGCGTGTGGCCTGTTGTTTGCACTGCTGATGCCGGCGGCGGCCGG
>CAZUCH010000048.1:0-12093 GCA_964619045.1 uncultured Planctomycetales bacterium
GGAATCCCGTTTGACACGCTTGGCTAAGAATGCGATACTACGGGTCTGTCGCTGGCCGGCTGGCCGGGGGCAGTGTTGGCTTTTGGGGCCGTAGCTCAATTGGTTCAGAGCGCCGGCCTGTCACGCCGGAGGTTGCGGGTTCGAGTCCCGTCGGCCTCGTCGCCCCAACAACATGCCGGGTACGGATGCAGCACTTGCTGACCCGTACCCGGCATTTTGTTTGTGCGGGGTTGGTTGGTCAGACGCGACGCCGCTTCAAGAGTGCCGCTCCCGCCATGATCAGCGCCAGGGTCGCCGGCTCCGGGTTGAGTTCTCGATCCAGTCCTCCAGGCTGCCGCCGTTCGTGCTTAATGGAATTGCATGATCCGTTCGCGGCGGGCCAGGCCGTAGGCTACGCAGGCGCCGTAGAGCACCAACTGGACCGCGGCGCGGACGAGAGCCGTCCAGGCGGCCCCGCCGATCGGGTCGTCGCCGGGGATCAGGATGAAAGCCGCGCTGATCGTGGCGGCGAGCGTGACCACTTGTACGGGCACCTGGACCCAGAAGAGCCGCATCTGGGTGGTGGCGATGCCGAACACGTTGGTCAGGAGGGCCAAGCCATGAGCCAGGACTATGATGCGGAAGGGGGCCTCGAACTGGGCGTATTCCGGCGTGTAGACTGTCGTCAAAATCCAGTCGCCCATGTAGATCGCGATCAACATGACGGTAGCTCCGACGAGGAGGGCCGCCCCGGCCAGCAAGCCTCCCAGCCGGAGGAACTTGCGCAGGTCGCGTTGGTAGAATGTGGACAGTCGATTGGCGGCCGCGGTCCCGGCCTGGATCATGACCAGGTTGCCGGCCAGCGTGATGTAGGCCAGGGCGCCGAAATAGCCCAACTGGGCCTTGCCGTCCGCCTGAGCTTCGATCAGGAAACGCGGCCAAGCATCGCAAAGGTTAATGGTGAGTGCGACGAGGCCCAGCGGCATCGTCTGCCAAGCCAGTTTGCGGACCGCCGGCCACGTCCAGGACAGATTCCACAGGCGTGGGTCCAGCACGCGTGGGCGATCGAATAGCCAGAGAACCAGCAGGCTGCCGACCGCGTGCAGCACTATGGCCAGGGCCGTGCCTTCAGCCAGCCGATCGGCGGGCACGCTCCCGGAGCTTACCCATCGAGCATACAGTGGCAACAGGACGGCGAAGGGGCCAATGAGCGTCAGTCCGCGCAGGATCACGGTCGCCGCGAACAGCCCCAATCGTTCGCGGCGCTGGTATGTTCCCCAGCCGACATCGGCCAACGTCCAGACCAGTTTGGTCGCAAATACGCCGGCCAGTATCAGCATGAAGTGCGGTTGTGGTTCAGACGCCGCTTGCCATGCCAGGGCGCCCCCGAGAGCCAGGCTGGCCAGAAGTGTCAGCATCTGGCGTAGCTTGCGATAGGTGCCGAACGTGAATTGGTTGCCCGCGTCGGCCACAAAGGCCCCGCGCAACTCGAATCCGAGCAACAGAACGACAGGGGTGGCGATGGCCAATGCGAGGAAGTACTGCCCCTGAATCTCGGGCGAGGCGAACTTGGCCAGCAGGATCAACGCCCCGAGTTGGCAGGCATGGTAGACGCCGTGGCCCCCGATCGCGTAAACGGCGCTGAGCCACAGTGGCCGTTGTTCGGGCGGATGTTGTTGGAGGGGCGCATCCCGGCTGGTCGTGTGCTGCGCCTCGTCGTTCACGAGCAACTCCGCCGGGTCTAGCCGCTGCGGGCCCGTCGCTCACGCTCGGGGTTCTGTTCTGGTACGGGCGACTCGGATGTCGGCCGCTACGGCTCTCGGAGCCGAATCCGGCCCTGCCGACGGACAGACAGGGCCGTGGAGCACTAGGGCAGTTCGAGGCCGTCCAGGTTGACCGGGACGCGGATGTCTTCGACGGTCGGGTGGATGTCGAGCACCAGTTGCAGCTCGTCGTTGAAGGCTCCGCGGTCGAAGTAGTACAACTGGCAGGGCTCGCCGGCCTTGGTTTCGATGGGCGTGTCGCGCGCGCTGATCGGCCGCATCCAACCATCCACGAAAGCGGCTTGCTTCACGTGCTCGCCTTTGGTCTTGTACTGGAGGATGATGCAGCGATCGGCTGGGGGGCCATTCTCGACTTCGGAGGCCGGCACGATATGCACTTCCAGGCCCATCTCCGCCAGGCGCGGGTCTTCGACCATGCCGCCGTGGTATTGCAGTGGGTTTGGGATGGTCAGAGAGACGGTCTCGCCGGCCAGGATCAGCCGAACTGAGCCACGGGCGGTTTTGAGCTGCGTAGCCGTCCGGGCGGCCGGCAGCAGCCGCGTGGTCAGCGGGAGGCCATTATCGCGCAGTCGCTGAGGCTGGAAAGTCATGGCCCGGGTTGTGTCGGCGTCGGTGGCCTCGTTGACCTCTTCGTCGATGAGCGACTTGCCCGTGTCGTCCACGCACTCGGTCAGTACGAGGTCGCCGAAGCGCGAGATTTCCAGCAGTTGGGCGCCCATCAGTCGCACTTGGATTCGCAAGTCCGACTGCATTCGGGCGGCCAATTCCGGGTCGTCGGCCCGCAGCCGAACTTCTCGCATGGCGACGAACTCGGACCGCAGGGGGCCTTGGTCATAGACCGGAGCCGCGGGCTGGGTGGTGGGCTCATCGGCGGGAGCGGTCGCAACTTGGGGAACCAGAAGCAGCAGCAAGCTGAGATAGAGCATTTTCGTCTTTCCTCCCGCCAACGGCGCGGCAAGTCAAAGAGAACGATTCGTAAGTTGGTCCGGAGACGCCGAGTTGGCGCGACAAAAGCCGGTCCGTTTCGAAGCATGTATGGTTGCGGCGACCGGCTGGTACGTCAATAGCACCACCCCCATCAGTCGGCCAGCAGGTTCTCGGTCACTTCCACCAGGCGTTCCATGCGAAACGGCTTGGTCAGGTACTCGTTGACGCCCAGTGCGTCGGCGTACTGGCGATGGCGCTTACCCTGGTTGCCGGTCATCATGATAACGAGCGGCCCCGTGCCCCGCGGCAACTTCTGACGCAGCTTCTCGAGAACCAGGAAGCCGCTCTTGCGCGGCAGCATGACATCGAGAATCACCAGGTCGGGCGCGTCATGCTCGATCTTCTGGACCGCGGCGTTGCCGTCGCTGACCGTTTCGATCGTCGCGCCGGTGTCCGCCAAGCCCGCAGTGATGGCGGTTAGGATGTCCGGGTCGTCGTCGACTACCAGGATGGTCTTACCCACTAGGTTTCCTGCCACGTCACTCTCCTTCCAGCACGACTCTCCACAGTGTACTATTACCACTCACGATGCACAATGAGGGCCTACCTCGTTGTACCGCCTAGGCCGCCCGAGGTTCACGCGTAGCCGCAAGAAACGGAGTGCGAATGATGGAGGATGGACGTCGGAACGTGCTTGTGGGGCTGTTCGTGCTGCTGGGACTTGTCGCCTTGGGGACGCTGATCGTGCTCTTCGGCCAAGGCCCCACCTGGTTGGTGCGGGGAGGCACGTACCCGCTACATATCACATTCGAACAGGGGTCCGGGATTAGCGCCGGCACCCAGGTTACGCTCAAGGGCCTCGCCATCGGCCGCGTCGAGAGCATCGACATGATCAACATGGACAAGCTCGACCAAGGCGTGGACGTACTGGTCGCCATCGAGCAGCGCTTTCAACTCCCGCTGGACACGACCGCTCGAACGACCGAGCCTGTCCTGGGCCAGGGTCGCCCCCCGATCGAGATTCTCCCCGGCCCGTCCGGCTCCGGAACGCTGGCGCCGGGAGCCACGATCAGCGGCAGTATCCGCACGGCGATGGACTCCATCTTCCCCGCCAATATCGTCGATACTTTCACGCTGGCCGCCAATCAGATCGGCGATGCGGCGGAGGCGCTCACCCCCGTATTGGAGGAGCTCAAGCCCCTTCTGGAGGCCCGCACGCCCGAGGAGGTGGATCGGCCTGGCGGGCCGGCGGGCAACCTGACCAGCGCCATGGCTCGCCTGGACGCCTCGCTGCGCCATTTCAACGAGATACTGGGCGACCCGACCCTCAAGAGCCGCATTGAGGACAGCATAGCCAACCTGCATAAGATGTCCGAGCGCGGCTTGGGCGTCATGGACGACATAGAGACCGCCGCCCGCGAAGGACGCGCGGCCATGACGGATGCGCGCGGTCTTGTTACGAATGCCGACCAGTCGCTAGCGAGGATGGAGAGCCAGCTTCAGAGCTTGGTCCGTTCGACCGTCGACAGCTTGGGCAAGATTGACACGTTGCTCGACCACCTCAACGTAGTTGGCCAGAGCATGAGCAGCGGCCAGGGAACCGTCGGCCGCCTGATGATGGACGACCGAGTCTACGAGTCACTCTTGATAACAATCGAGCGTCTGTCGGAAACTGTCGAGGAGTTTCGAGCCCTGGCCCAGGAATGGCGCGAGGGCAAGGTTAAGGTGGGGCTGTAAGCGCGCTCTTCGCTCTCGTTCGCCGATAGCGCCAAATTCCCCAGTGCGCGGGGAAATGCCGCACCAGTGATCGCTTGCGTGGCACCAGCTTAGCGGGTCTACTCCTAAATTGCGGCGTTATTGGGATTGCCATGGTGAATTGTGGATACGGCGTTTCTTGCGGAGCGCGGTGTTTTCATTGATCATGCGAGGCGAGCGACACTTCATGGGCGGTCTCCCGTGGGGTGATTACGTGTCTCGGGCGCTGGCGAAGGCGTTGCCGCCGGGTTGATGCAGGGTGTTGTATGATTGAGATGACCATTCATGGACGCGGTGGGCAGGGCGGGGTAACGCTCGCCAAGCTGATCGCATCGACCTACTTCCTTCGTGATAAGCACGTGCAGGCCTTTGGCGTGTATGCCGCCGAGCGCTCGGGCGCTCCGATTCAGGCCTTCGTGCGTGTGGATGACGAGGAAATCACCAATCACAACCAAGTGCGCGAGCCGAACCACGTTCTCGTGCTGGATCGTACGCTGATCGGCCCGCGCGTCAGCATAGGCCTCAAGCCTGGCGGTTGGCTGATATTCAACACGCCCGATTTGCCCGAGGTTTTTAGCGAACAGTTCCCCGGCCTCAATGTCGCCACGGTCGATGCCACCGGCATCGCCGTATCCAACGGGCTGGGCACGCGGGCCGTGCCGATTGTCAACACGACGATCCTCGGAGCGACCGCCAAGGTCTTTGGCCTGACCCTCGAGGACGTCGACGGGGCACTCGACCAGTTGAGTTTTGGCGGGCCAAACGTGACGTCGGCGCACCAGGCCTTCGAGCGAGTCGTCGCCCAGCAGCTCGCCGGCGAGGCCGTTGGCGGCGGCGGGCTGCCCGCGAAGGAGAAAGCACCCGGCCTGCTTGACGCGGGATTGGGTGCGCTGCCCGTCTTGCGCACCGGCGACTGGGCCTCGCGCGTTCCCAAACGACACCAGCTTACTCCGCCGTGCAATGACGGCTGCCCGGCGCACAACAACGTGCGGGGGTTTGTCGAGGCGATCGGTCGCCAGGAGTTTGACAAGGCTCTGGAGATCATCCTCCAGACCTCGCCATTTCCGGGCATCTGTGGGCGCGTTTGTCCGGCGCCCTGCATGGCGGCCTGCAATCGCAGGGAGTACGACGAGGCCGTCGATATTCGGGAGATCGAGCGTTACACCGCTGAGCACGGTCGCTGGCCCCAGCCGAGCAAGCCGCATCGCGAAGAGCGCGTCGCGGTCATAGGTTCCGGTCCCGCCGGCCTCGGCGCGACCTACCATCTGGCCCGGCTGGGCTATCCGGTGACCTTGTTCGAGTCGGACAAGGAACTGGGCGGCGTCATGCGGACCGGCATTCCTAGCTACCGCCTGCCGCGCGACGTTCTGGATCGTGAGATCGGCTTCATCGTGCGGCATGGCGTGGACGTTCGCACCGAACAGGCGGTCAATCGCAAGAGGCTCCAGGAGATGTCGCACGAGTTCGCGGCCATTTTCGTCGCCTCCGGCCTTCAGGAGCTGCGCGCCCTGAATCTGGGGCAGGTTACGTCCGACATAGTCGTCCAGGGCATTGACTTCCTGGACTTGGTCCGCAAGGGACAGGAGTACCTGACCGGTCAGCGCGTCGTGGTCGTGGGTGGCGGCAACACGGCCATGGACGCAGCACGATCGGCACTGCGTATCGGGGCGGCGAGTGTTCGCATCATCTATCGCCGCACGCGCAAGGAGATGCCGGCCATCGCCGAGGAGATCGAGGAAGCGCTCGAAGAGGGGATCGAGCTTAGCGAATTGGTTTCGCCCGAGCATCTCAAACAGGTGGACGGCGGGGGTGCGGTGCTCACTTGCCGCAAGATGAAGCTGGGCACGCCGGACGAATCGGGGCGCCGGCGTCCGGTGCCGATTGAGGGGCCCAACGCGGAGTTCGACATCGCCTGCGACCGGGTCATTCTGGCTCTGGGGCAGAGCCCCGACCTATCGATCTTCCCCGAGGGTGTCGCCGTCAACGAAGGTCGTGACTTGCTGGGGCTGACGGGCGCTCCGATCCTGGCCGGGGGCGACTTTGCCACCAACGATGGCACGGTCACGGCCGCCATCGGCAGCGGCCGTACGGCTGCCCTGCATATTCATCGTACGCTCACCGGTGAGGATCTTTTGCCACCGGCGCCGCCCGAGCTTGCCGGCCCCGAGCAGATTACCATGTCGATGTTCGCGCGCGCTCCGCGCGAGGAAGGCGTGATCGTGCCGCCCGCCGTGCGACGTTCCAGCTTCACCGAGGCCCGGCTGGGAATGATCGACCAGGATGGGCGCCGGCCGGCGGTGACCGAAGCCGCGCGCTGCTTCAGTTGCGGCGTCTGCAACGAATGCGATCGCTGCGAGGATTACTGCCCCGAGGGCATCGTGTGGCGTCGTAGCGAGCGCGAGTACGAGTTCAACTACGATTACTGCAAGGGCTGCGGGATCTGTGCCTCACAGTGTCCGCGCGGCGTCGTCTTCATGACGGAACTGTAGAGAGGAGAGGCTGGTGGCACGCACACTCGTCACGGGAAACCAGGCCGCCGGACACGTTATGGCGATGGCCGGCGAGGCCAACCGCGCGGCACGCGGCGCCGTATGCGGCGCCTATCCCATCACGCCCCAGACCGAGATCATCGAGCATCTGCGCGCGTTCGAGTTTACAAAGGGGCGGGTCGTTGCCGTCGAATCCGAGCACAGCGCAATGGCCGTCTGCATCGGCGGGTCGTTGGCCGGGGCGCGGTCGTTTACAGCCAGTTCGTCCAACGGGCTGGCCTATATGGCCGAGAACGTCTTCGTGGCCGGCTTCTATCGGCTGCCCATCGTGATGGTCGGCGTCAACCGGACGCTGGGACCGCCCTGGAACATTTGGGCGGATCAGGGCGATACGCTCATGCTGCGCGACGCCGCTTGGTTGCAGTTCTACGTCGAATCGCACCAGGATCTGGTCGACACGATCCTGTTGGCCTTCCGCGTGGCTGAGGACAAACGCGTGATGCTGCCGGCGCTGGTTGCGCAAGATGGCTTCATCGTCTCGCACACCCTGATGGTCACTGATCTGCCTGAGCTCGAGCTGGTCGAGAAGTTCCTCCCAGAATGCAACGTACCTCATCGCCTCAAGGGCGAGGCCGTCACGTTCGGCGGAATGACCTGGCCACACGATACCGAGAAGCACCGCATGGAGATTCAAGCCGCGATGGAGCGCGTCCCCGAGGTGCTGGAAGAGGCCATCGACGAGTTCGAGCAGATTTTCGGACGCCGGCCCGATGGCCTGCTGTCCGCCGAGCACACCGAGGATGCCGACACCGTGCTGGTCGCTTCCAACACGATGGCCCGCACGCTGCGCGGCGTCGTCAAGGCGCGCCGCGAGCGGGGCGAGAAGGTCGGAATGATAAAGTCGAAGCTCTTCCGCCCATTCCCGCGCCAGGCCTACCGCGATGCGATCGGTTCCGCCAAGCGTGTCGGCGTTCTGGACCGCAATCACTCTCCCGGCTCCGGAGGCATCTTCTGGAATGAGATCGCCACCAGCCTGCGCGAGCGGTCCGATGTCCTGCTGCAGGACTACATCGTCGGTGTGGGCGGCGGCGACGTGAGACCCAGCCTGATCGAAGAGATACTAGACGACCTGACCGCCCGCCAAGCGGCGGACGAGCCCGTTTTCAAAGAGGTGCCGGCATGACGACTACCTCCGACATCCCGCAAGGCATGCTCAGCGACGGCATCTTGCGCCCCGGCAATACCAACTGTGCCGGCTGCGGCATGTCCCTCGGCTTGCAGTGGGTCGAAAAGGCCCTGGGAGATGCCAAGCCAACCCTGTGCATACCTGCCTGCTGTGGGATCGTCACCGCCGGCGCGCACCCGACCAGTGCCTACGGCGTCCCGACGATCGCCTGCTCGTTCGCCAGTTCGGCCGCCGTCGCGACCGGCGTCTCCGCCGTCCACGCCATGAACAACGAGCCCGATATTACCATCAGTTGGTGTGGCGACGGCGGCACGTACGACATCGGCATGGCCACGCTCTCGGGCGCCGCCGAACGCAACGAGGACATCCTCTACATCTGCTACGACAACGAAATCTACGGCAACACCGGCGGACAACGTAGCAGCGCCACGCCCCTGGGCGCCAAGACCAGCACAACCACGCACGGCAAGCCCGAGGCCAAGAAAGACATCATGGCGATCATGGCCGCCCACCGCATACCCTACGCGGCCACCCTGTCGCTCGCCCATCGCGATGACTTCATGCGGAAACTGCGGGTGGCCAAGAACACGCGCGGCTTCCGTTTCCTCGTCATACTGTCCCCTTGCCCCGCCGGCTGGAAATCCGAACCGGGCGAGAGCATCGACCTGGTCAACACCGCCATTCGCTGTGGGCTCTACCCCCTTTACGAAATCTTCGACGGTCGCCGATACCGCATCAACGCGCGACCCGATGGTACGCCGCTCGAAGACTACATCTCGCGCCAGCGGCGTTACCGCTCGGACCTGGTCGACTTGGACGCGCTGCGGACCGGAATCTCCGAGCAATGGGCCTATCTCGAAGCCATGGAGAAGGCCTTTCCCATAACCGACGCCGGCTAGTGTTCCGTCGGGCGTGTACTGAGGGATGACTCGGGTGCCACGCCGACGGCTGTTTGCGTCGGCGTGCGCATGCCCACGCGAAAAGCCGTGGGCATGGTACCCATCGATTCAGGGCGACAGAGCAGTGCATACGACGAAGTCTCCAGCGCCGCGGAAACATGCGCGCGGCCAATCGGACAATCCTCCGTGGCGCTCGTCCGCTGCCCCCGTTCAGTCGATCCCACATAGTGTCATTATTCAGCCCTTCCCCAATTGAGCAACCTGAGCGCTGGTTCTACCGAATCCGGATTAGTCCCGCGACTGGAGTTTCTGGTATGCACCACAATATAATAAGCACATTCGCCCGCGGAAGTGGCCGAAGGACACTCGGCCGGCGAACAGCAACGGAGGCAATGACGACTTAATGCAAGAAGCGGCGCGCATGATGGTGATGGCGATGATCATCGCTGCCGGCGAGCCGCCGGCTCCAAACCCGGGAGACGGACCGCAGTTCCTACCCGCTCAGCAGGTCGGCACTGTCCAGCAGGCCGCAATAGACGAGGCGTCCGGACTGGCGGCAAGCCGTGCCAACCCCGGCGTCCTGTGGGTCCACAACGACTCAGGCGACTCGGCGCGAGCATTCGCGATGAACGCCCGGGGTACCCATCTGGGCATCTACAACCTCAGCGGGGCGTCGGCGACGGACTGGGAGGATATGGCGATCGGCCCTGGACCGGACCCGGTCCAATCGTATCTCTACCTCGGCGACATCGGCGACAACAACGCCGTGCGATCCACCATTCGCGTGTACCGCGTCCCCGAACCGTCCGTCAGCCCTTCACAGCCACCCGCAAACGCCAACCTGTCCGGCGTCGACACAATCACGCTTCAGTACCCGGACGGCCCGCGCGACGCCGAGACGCTGATCGTCGATCCGACAACCGCGGACCTGTACATCATCTCCAAGCGTGAAACTCCCTCGCGGCTCTACCGCGCGGCCTACCCGCAATCGACGAGCCAGACGATCGTCATGGAGTACCGAGGGCAACTGCCATGGGGTTGGGCCACCGGCGGCGACATCTCGCCGAACGGAGGCGAGATCCTCGTCCGCGGCTACTGGAACGCGTCGCTCTGGCGCCGCCCGCCGGGGACCGCCCTGTGGGACGCATTCGCCGAGACGGGATATGGCGTCCCGGTGGCCTTCGAGCCCAAGGGCGAGGCCATCGGCTTCCATGGGATGGGCCATGGCTACTACACCGTCAGCGAAGAATCGCACCAGCCCATCTACTACTACGAGCGCGTGCCCGCGCCCGGCGACCTGGACAGCGACGGTGACGTAGACGCAGATGATCTCGTGATCCTATCGAACTGCCTGCACGGGCCGGGGGTGCCCCCGACGCTCGGGTGCGAAGGCGCGGACCTGACGGCGGACAGTGATGTCGATATAGCCGATTTCGCGGAATTCCAGCGAGCCTCAACAAGCCCCTGACGGCAACACAGGCAAACGCCGTGGCCCTCGGGCTTGTGATCGTGGGCCGCGAGGCGAATCTCATGTCCACTGTCGACGTGGGGAGGTCTCGGCTGAACTGCAATCAGCCGCCGGTCCCGGTGAAGGCGGTTTGGAATGCGGCGAGATCGCCCAGGTCAACGTCGCCGTCGCCGTTGCGGTCAGCGTGGTCGAAGTCGGCGGGGTCGCAGCCGATTGGTGGCGTTGTCACGTCCGGGCCGGCCATACAAGTACCGAAGTTGTTGAAGTCGTCGATGTCCACGTCTGCGTCGTGGTCGAAGTCTGCCATGGGAACGCCCTCGTACAGGCGCACGTTGCCATCGCTGGCGCCTATGAGCAGGTCCAACCTCCCATCCCCCGTCCAGTCGCAGACTGAGGGGCGAGATCGCGAGGCGGCGAGGTCGATCGGGACACAAGCCTCCTCGACCTCCCAGTAGCCGGCGAAGGTGGGCGCGGCGTCGCTGCCGGTGTTGCTGTATAGGAGCAGTTGGCCGTTGGTGTTGCCCGTCAGCAGGTCTTTCTTGCCGTCGCCATCCAGGTCGAGGACCACTGGGCTGGAGCGATTAGACGGCACGACCAGGTCGCCGGCATTTGCCTGGGCGCGGATCTCAGCGACGAAATCCGGCTCGGTATCGGTTCCTTCGTTGATGAACACGCGGATCAGGCCGTCGAGGGCCCCCACGACCAGGTCCTTGCGGCCATCGTTGTCCCAGTCCGCCACTGCCAGGGTGGCTCGGCTGCCGACGTCTATGTCGCTCTTGAGCCCGGGCAAGCCCACCTGAAGGTAGGTTCCACTGTCGAATCCCGGGTTGTCATCGGTACGGGTGTTCGAGAAGATCTGGACCTTGCCGTCACCGCGGCCGATCAGCAAGTCCTTACGCGCGTCCGCATCCCAGTAGACCACCAGGGGAAACAGACCCAGTCAGCCACCCCCTGGCACGGTCAGCACGCCCCCAGCGGTCTCCTCGGCATGGAAGAAACCCGAGAATGCCGGCTCTGACAGCGATCCGGCGTTCAGGTAGACGCGTACCATCGCGACGTAGGTGCCACTGCCCTCGCCGACGATCAGATCCGGGAGGCCGTCGCTGTTCCAGTCGACCAGGGACGGCACTGAGTAGCCGGGCACGGCGATGTCAACGCCGTTGTCTTGGACGAGTTCCTGAAACCCGAGATGAAGCTGGCCCATTGCGGGAGGAGCCCAAGAGCCGACAAGTGCCGGCACGGATGCGCCCACGAGGAATAGGAACGACCATCTTCTCTGATGCATCTGACAACCTCCAGCTTCTTCACCATGGCGCGGTCACATGGGAAATGATGGTTCGAGAGTGCCAGCCACCCTTGCCGACATCGCCCACAGGCCACCTCCGCCCCCGAATTCTACCGCATTTCGATTCGATTCTGAAATCGGGCGGCCATTTTGGCGGGCATGCCGGCTATCGGACGCCATTTCCGGTCCATTTTCGCCCGTCAGGGTGTTCTTTCCGGCCCGGCAGGCGAGGGGGTCGGAGAGCTTGTTCAAGGGTACCAAACGAGAGGCATGCCCACGCAAGCATGGGCATGCCAACCAGCCTGATCGGGCAGGGAGCAG
>CAZUCH010000049.1:0-884 GCA_964619045.1 uncultured Planctomycetales bacterium
TAAGGCATATGTTAGGTATCGGACGAGTGCCAGAGAATCCCGGACAGCATTGGTTACAAACCGGTCCCACAAGCAAGGCGATTGGTGCGTCGAGACGCACCCTACGGAGCTGTGATTTCCTTGCCCTTCTTGGCGACTTGGCGTCTTGGCGGTTTTGGAAAACCGGGGAGAGCCATTGATGGCGTCACTTCAGGTCGCGATAGTCGGCGGGGGTGTCTATGTCGCGGGTTATGCCGGGGGAGGGGCAGTCCACAGACACGACCTTGTCCGAGTGTGTGCGCGGCAGGGCGTTTAGGCCGGGGTCGCAGGTGCTGGATTGCACGACGCTCGCGAGGTGCGCGGGGAAGATGATGGGGTGGCCGCGGCGGGCGGCGCGGGCGGCGACGATGATCTTGTCGGGGGTGCTCTCGAAGGCGGCGATGCAGGCATCGAAGTCGGCGGTCGAGATGCCGGGGTGATCCGCCGGGCAGATCAGGAAGCCGTCGCGGTCGCCGACGGTCTCGCGTGCGTGCCAGGCATCCAGGCCGAGGCGCACGGAGTCGATCATATCGGAGGTTTCGTCGTCGTTGATTGCGATGAGCAGGTTTGGGAAGCGGTCGAGTGCCAGTTTGTCGACCAAGCCGGAGTGCGTTACCAACGCGATGCCGGCTACGCGCGCGGCGGCCAGTGGGGTCAGCAGCGCGTCCAGCATCGTCGTGCTGCCAACGTCGAGAAGCTGCTTGGCTGTGCCCATCCGGCGTGAGCGGCCGGCGGCGGGGATGATCGCGAAGATGCGTGACGTTTCGGTCGTCATGGTTGATGCGGCCTGCTGGGTCGCTGCGTGTGCGTCGTCGTAACGTGCATCGTCACCGTTCCGCTTCAGTCCCCCGCCCTTCCGCTGCGAT
>CAZUCH010000049.1:984-2486 GCA_964619045.1 uncultured Planctomycetales bacterium
CAAGGGTGAGGCACCGCGCCCTCGTGCCCAAAAATCATCCTGACACCTTTTTCCACCACTTCCGCTGCGATCAAGGGTGAGGCACCGCGCCCTCGTGCCCAAAAATCATCCTGACACCTTTTTCCAGACCGATAGACTGACCGGTTGAAAACCGGTCCCACAAATCCGGGGTGGGGGTGCTCATTTCTCCACTATGGTCAGGGCGTCGGCCGGGCAGGCGGTTACGCATAACCGACAGCCGGGGCACTTGTCGGGGTCGATTTTGGGCAGCCGATCGGGCGGCTCGATACTGATGGCCTGGTGGCCGCCGTCGCGGCAGGCGATGTAGCACAGATCGCAGCGCACACAGCGTTCCTGGTCGACCGAGGACTGGACCTTGACGTCGCGGCGCAGCTCGTTGTGGCCGACTATGTGCTCCAGGGACAGGCCGATGATGTCGGCGGGCTTATCGAGCCGCTTGTCCTCCAGATAGAAAGCCAAGCCGTCACACAAGTCGTCGATAATGTCGTAGCCATAATGCATGACGGCGGTGCAGAACTGCACGGTCGTGGCACCGACCAGCATCATCTCGACCGCGTCGCGCCAGGTGACCGGCCCGCCGGTGGCTGTGATGGGGATGTTAACGTGCTTGCTGATCTCGGCCAGGGTGCGCAGCGTGATCGGCCTGGTTGCGGGGCCTGAGAGACCGCTGTATGTGCTTGCGCCCTTCACGTCGGGATAGGGCACGAATGTGTCAACGTCGATGCCCATCAGCGACGGGATCGTATTGGCAGCGCAGATCGCATCGGCGCCGCCCTTCTTCACCGCCTGGGCGACCTTGACGATGTTGGTGACCTGGGGCGTGATCTTGATGACAACCGGGCAGCGCGTGGCGGCCTGCTTAACCCAGCCGGTGACGCGCTCGGTGGCGTCGATGGACTGAGCCAGCATGGCCCCGGGCTCCTCGCCCATGCTGCCTTGGGGGCATGAGAAGCTGCACTCGATGATGTCGGCGCCGGCCGCTTCCAGCCGCTTGACGAGCTCCTGCCATTCTTCCTTCTTCGAGCCCATGATGCTGACGGCCACCACGCGGTCGGGGTATTCGCGTTTGAGCGTGGCGGCGCGCTGCTCGACGACGTCGATGTGGTGTTCGGAGATCAGATCGATGTTGCCCAGGCCGATGATGCGCTCGCCGCCGGTGTGGATGGCGCTCATCATCGGGTAGACGAGATCGACCGCCTCGGTCTCGACCGAAGTGGTCTTGAGCACGGCCCCGCCCCAGCCGGCCTCGAACGCCGCCCGGACCATGTCGAGGTCGTCAGATGGCGGAGCGGCCGAAAGCAGAAACGGGTTCGGGAAGCGAACGCCGCAGAAATCGATCGACAGGTCGCGGTTGTGTGTGATCATTTGGCAAGTCCTCGCAAGTAGTCGTCGATCGCGGCGGCGGCGCGTTGTCCTTCGGCGACGGCCTTGACGATAGTGGCCCCGCCGGTGACGGCTCCATCTCCGCCGGCGTAAACGCC
>CAZUCH010000049.1:2586-12015 GCA_964619045.1 uncultured Planctomycetales bacterium
GATTCGAGACAGACGATGTCGATCTCCTCGGCGCCCAACTCGCTGACCCGCGTGGCGACGTCCATGGCCACGCTACCGCCGCCGACTATGACAACGTTGTTGGCAATGGCGGGCGGCTCACCTTGCCCAAGGTCGGCGGCCGAGCAGGCGTCGAGAATCTGCTTCCAGGTGTAGACGCCGGTCATGTCCGCGCCGGGCACTTTAGGGATGGCGGCTTGTTGAACGCCACAGGCGACGTAGACGGCCTCGAAACCTGCTGCGAAGAGGTCGTCGAGCGTGTCGCGCGTGCCGAATGCGGTGGAGGTCTTGATCTCGACACCCAAGCTCCTGACATACTCGACTTCGCCCGCGACAAGGGTTTGGGGCATTCGATGGCTAGGGACGCCGTAGGTACAGATTCCGCCGGCCAGCTGGTTTTTCTCGATAATGGTAGGAGCATGGCCACGGCGGGCGAGTTCGGCGGCGGCGGCCAGGCCCGACGGTCCGCCGCCGATGACGGCCACTCGGCGGCCGGTGGCGGGCACGGATTCCGGTTGGCGAGGGTTGTCGAGCGCGGTGCGGGCCGCGTAGTGCTGAAGCTTGTTGATCGCGATGGGCGAGTTCAACTCGGTGTTGGAGCAAGCGCCCACACACAATTCGTCCACTGGGCAGGCCAGCCCACAGACGCCGGCCATGATGTTCCGTTCGCGGATCAGGTTAATGGCCCGGCGGGGCGTATCGAAGCGAATCGCCCGGATGAAGTGCTTGACGGGCACGCTTGCGGGGCAGGCGGCCACGCAGGGGGGCTCGTCGCACATCAGGCAGCGCGACGCTTCGAGCTTGGCCTGCGTGTCTGTCAGCACGGGGCAGGTCGTTGCGGTTTCCTGGTTCATTCGCGGTCCTCAAGGCCGTAGCCGATTGTGTCGCAGCACTGCGACCGATTGTCTACAATGGTATGGACTATGACAGCCGACGCCAACAGCCCCCACACATCGGAGTCCGCCAGGCAGGCCGTCGATTTCGTCCTGAACGGCCAGCCGGTCTCGGTGTGCGTCGATCCGCGACGAACGCTGCTGAACGTGCTGCGTGAGGACTTGGGGATCATCTCGCCCAAGGTCGGCTGTGCGCCGCAGGGGGCCTGCGGGGCCTGTACGGTGTTGATCGACGGGCGGGCCAAGCTCTCGTGTACGCTGCCGATCAAACGCGTCGCCGGGTGTAATGTGACCACCGCCGAAGGTCTGGCCGAACAGACACGCGAGCAACTTGCGACGGCCTTTGTTCATGCGGGCGGCGTACAATGCGGCTACTGCACCCCGGGGATCGTGATGCGCACGGTGGGGCTGCTCGACAAGAACCCCGACCCCTCGCGCGACGAAATCGCCAAGGAGCTTCGCCCGCATCTGTGCCGCTGCACGGGCTACAAGAAGATTCTCGACGCGGTCGAGCTGATGGCTCGGCTGCGACAAGGCGCTGAGCCGCCGGCGAAGGATAGCAGCGGCCGGGTGGGCACGCGGCTGGATCGTTATCGCGGTCGCCAACTCGTATTAGGAGACTTCCAGTACGTCGGCGACATCAAGGTTGACGGGATGCTGTATGCCGCCCCGCGTTTCAGCGATCATCCGCGGGCGCTGGTCAAATCAATAGACGCCGAACCGGCCTTGGCGGTCGCTGGTGTGCAGCGTGTGATAACCGCCGCCGACGTGCCGGGCGAGCGTTACGTGGGCTTGATCGAGCAGGATTGGCCGGTGCTGGTCGCGCTCGGCGAGGAAACGCGCTGCGTGGGTGATGTCATCGCGATGGTGGTGGCCGACAGTCAGGCTACGGCGCGCGCCGCGGCCGAGTTGGTCGCGGTCGAGTACGAAGTCCGCCTGCCTGTCACCACGCCGGAGGACGGGCTCAGGCCGAACGCGCCGCTGATCCACCCTGGCGGCAACCTGCTGTCGCGCGCCGCTATCCAGCGCGGCGACGTCGAGCAGGCCCTGCGCGACTCGGCCCATGTCGTCGAGAACACATACGTTACTCAGCGAATCGAGCACATGTTCCTCGAACCCGAGGCCTGCATCGCTATCCCAGAGGTCGACGCCGCAGGCGACGTTGCGAAACTCAAGGTGCTCAGCCAGACGCAAGGCGTGTTTCAGGATCGCCGACAGATCGCGTCGATCCTCGGCTGGGAGCAAGAGCGTGTGTACGTCGAGTTGGTGTCCAACGGCGGCGGCTTTGGCGGGAAGGAAGATCTAAGCATCCAGGGGCAGGCGTCGCTGGCGGCGGTGTTGTGCAAGCGTCCTGTGAAATGCACGCTGACGCGCGCCGAGAGCTTTCGACTGCACCCGAAACGGCACGCGGTGAGGATTCACACCAAGCTCGGATGCGATGCCGACGGGCACATCACGGCGATGCACACGCGAATCATCGGCGACAAGGGCGCGTATGCGTCGGTGGGGGCCAAGGTGATCGAGCGCACCGCCGGCCACGCCACCGGGCCGTACCGCGTGCCCAACATCGATATCGAATCGCTCGCGGTCTACACCAACAACCCGCCGTGCGGAGCGATGCGCGGCTTCGGCGTCAACCAGGGGGCGTTCGCGGTCGAGCGCTGCCTGGACCGACTGGCGCAGAAAGTCGGCATCGACGGCTGGGAGATTCGCTGGCGCAACGCGCTGGACCAGGGTGACCGTTTCTGCACGGGCCAGATTTTGGACAAGCCATTCGGCCTCAAGCGCACGCTAGAAGCGGTGAAGGACGCGTATCGCGGAGCCCGTTACGCCGGCATAGCGTGCGGGATCAAGAATGTCGGGATTGGCAACGGGATGCCGGACCTGGGCAAGGCCGTGCTGCGCGTGGAGTCGCCCGACCGCGTGACGATCCGAACGGGCTTCACCGAGATGGGACAGGGCTACTTCACAATCTGCATCCAGACCGCGTGCCAGGAGACAGGCCTTTCGCCGGAGGTGTTTGCGGTGACCACCGACACGTCGGTGGAGACGGATTGTGGCATGACGACCGCCAGTCGGGCGACCGTGCTGGGCGGGCTGGCCGTCATGCAGGCGGCTCGCAAGCTCAAGGCGGAACTTGACGGGGGGCGACAACTGGCCGACCTCGTCGGGCGGGAATTCCGCGGCGACTACGCTTGCACGTATACCAGTGCCCTGGAAGACAACGTGCCCAATCCCAAGACGCACTTGACCTACGGCTATGCGACGCAGGTCGTACTACTCAACGACGACGGCAGCCTGAAGAAGGTCGTCGCGGCCCATGACGTCGGCCGGGTGCTGAATCCGACGCTGCTTGAGGGCCAGATCGAAGGCGCTGTGCATATGGGACTGGGCTACGCATTGACCGAGGAATTCGTCGTCGTGGATGGGCACATCAAGTCCGATAAGGTGAAGTCGCTGAACATCATCCGAGCCCACCAGATGCCCGACGTGGAGCTGATCTTCATCGAGGAGGGCGACCCCGAAACGCCCTACGGAGCGCGCGGCGTGGGCGAAATCGGCCTGGTGCCGACGGCGCCGGCGGTGGCGGGCGCGCTGGAAGCCTTCGACGGAGTTCATCGAACGCAGTTGCCGATGAAGGACTCGCCGGCAGCAATGGCGATCCTGCGACCGAGCCGCAAGTAGGCCCGGGCCTGGCCGGTCGCCGCGGCGTAGATGTCGAAAAACGTCGGATGATCCGCGTTCCGGAAGCGTACAAGTGCGGAGTCGCAACTGGGCTGAGCCGATGTTGTACAAAGGTCGGCGGCGCCGGGCGTGCTCTGGGTGTGTCCGTGGTAGGGCACGAGCACGCCGGCGAGCGCCAAGACCAGGAGGCTCGGCTATGTTTGACGGACGTGTGACGTCGATGAGCCCCGACGCGATCGAGGATGCCCTGGACCTGCCGCACGACAGCGGCGAGCGGGAGTTTGAAATGCCGTCCGCGGAACTGATTCGGTTGCTGGAGGAAGCCGTCGAGCGCGGGGCCTCCGACGTGCATCTGGTGCCGGGCTATCGGCCCACCTTCCGCGTACACGGTCGCTTGCAGACCGCCGACGCGCCAGTTCTGGACGACGAACAGACCAAGCGGATCGTGGAATCGCTGGTGCCGGAGCGCTCGCGGCCGGCGTTGTTTGATAGCAAGAACGTGGATTGTTCGGTGGCGCTGTCGCATCGCGGGGCCGAATGCCGGTTCCGCGCCAGCGTGTACTTGTCGCAGGGCAACTGGTGTGCCTGCCTGCGGCACGTTCCCAACGAAATCCCATCTCTGGAATGGCTCGGATTCTCGGAGGAACTGGCCGGGAGCCTGGTGGCTCACAGCAACGGACTGGTCGTGGTCACCGGCGTGACGGGCTCGGGCAAGACGGCGACTCTGGCGGCCCTGGTCAACCTGCTACGTCGGGATGCAGGCAAGCGCGTGCTGACCGTGGAGGAGCCGATCGAGTATGTTCACCCTCCAAACGGCGGCGGGATCGTCACGCAACGCGAGGTCGGGCGGGACGTGGAGTCGTTCGCCGACGGTCTCAAGCACGGCTTGCGGCAAGATCCCGACGTGATTTTGGTCGGCGAGATACGCGACCAGGAAACGGCTCGGATGGCGTTGAGCGCCGCCGAGACCGGGCATCTCATTCTGGCTACGCTGCACACGCGCGACGCCAAGGGTGCGTTGACGCGCCTGGTCGACATTTTCCCTCAGGATGTACAGGACGACATCCGTAGCCAACTGGCGATGAGCCTGCGTTCGGTGGTTTGCCAGCACCTTATGCCGGCGGCCGGCGAGGGCGAGAAGCGCGTGCTGGCCCTGGAAGTTCTGCACGTGAACCAGCAGGTGCAGGTTGCGATTCGCGCGGGCAAGATCGAGTCGATCGAATCGGCCTTGCAGACCGGCAAGCGCCACGGCATGTTCACTCTGGACGAAGACCTTCAACGGTTGGTCCATGAGGGGAAGATCACGGTGGAGACCGGGCGGCGATTCGCGAAAGACCCGAGTGCCATTACGCCCGCGGCCCGGGCATGGTGAGCGTGCCTCGCGTCGAGCGTAACGTTTGAGTGACACCTTGGAGTCGATATACTTTCGGCGAGTCTGGGCTGGCGGCGTCAAGGACGGCGTCGTGTGCCACGGGCGATATGCAAGGAGCCTTGTATGAGCATCAAGAAGTTGCGTTTCTACGCCGCCGGTTTGGTGGCGTTCCTGATCGGCATGCCGCTGACCAGCCGGGTGTTCGCCGACAGTTGGTTCGGCGTGGGCGATTTGGTTGACGATGCCATCGGCGAGAGCATCCAGGCCAGCTAGTCGCTGGTCGGCACTGGCTCTTCACCGGCCGTGAGGCGTTCCGCCAAGTCCTTACCCCAGCGGGGGTAGGCCCAGATGTACTGTGTGGGATCGCGCAGTACGAGCGTCTCCAGTGCGCGCAAGTAGCGGTCGGTGATGTACTTAACCGGATTGTCCTCGCCCGCCCAGGCGGGGGGCTTGATCACGTCAACGACGTCGATCTCGAATCGAAACGAACGGCCGAGTCGGCGGATTCCGGCTACGGCGACCTCCGCATCGTAGCGCCACGCCAACAACCCGACCGAACGCAGCGCCATGGTCGGCAACCCGAGAAACGTCACCGGCAGTCCCCGTTGCGGGGCGTGGTGGTCCGCGATAATCGCGACGGCCCCGCCGTGCTCTAGAATCTCGGGTACCCGCTCCCGAGTTTGCGCCAATGTCACCAACTCACATCCGCCGCGGCTGCGCACTTTCCGGCGTTGCTCGTCGAAAGCCATGTTCCCGTGCGTCTGGTAGATGGCTGCTGCGCGGACGCCGTTGTATCCCAGAAACATCGGGAGCAGGTCGTAGGGTCCGTAGTAGGCTGAGATCAGGATGGTCGGCTGCCGGCGGAGTTGAGTGTCGAGCATGTTGGCCAGGTGCGGTTCAGGTATGACGCCGCCGTAACGGTACCAGGTGCGGGGGTGCATCAGGCGCTCGGCCAGCAGAAGATCGGTCAGATTCCACATGCGATGCACGAAGGCCTGCTCGGCCACGCGCGGCACATCCTCGGACGCGATCCGTTGGCCGAGCGCCGCTCGGCACTGGGCTTCGCTGCGCAGCCGCAGGGGCGCCAGCAAGCGGTACATCAGCCGCGCCATCCGGTCTGTCAGCCAGTACGCGATTCGTGGACCGGCCACGGCGAAGTACACCCCCAGCAGACGGCGTTGTACGTTCGCGGCCCACAAGATCGCTCGTTGCCACGGTTTGACGGGCGTCTTCACAGACTCGGTTTTCTCGCCAGACAAATCCGTTCCCCATGGCCGGACTACGGTGGCATGAGCGCTGCGGTCGCGCTAGCCGCCGCGCTTGACGCGGTGTACGAGCGTCTGTGCGGAGGTCTTGATGCCCTGGAGCAGTCCCTTGAGGGCCTCACGGTTGGGGGCGAACTCCATGGCTACGTCTACAAACACGAGCCCCTCTTCGATCATCTCGGCCAGCGAGGTTGTGAAGTTGCGCATGCCGCTTCCCTTGGAGCCGGAGATGATTTCGGGCAGGTCGCTGTCCTCGCCCTCGCGGATCTTCTCCTTGACGATCGCCTCGCCCAGCAGCACCTCGGTCGCGGGCACGCGTGAGATTTTCTCGTCGATGGCCGGCACGAGCCGCTGGGCACAGATAGCCTTCAGGCTATTGGCCAGCGAGCTGCGGATGAAATCGTGCTGATCGGGCGGGAAGAACTCGAGGATGCGGCCCAAGGCCTGCATCGTGTCCGCCGTGTGCAGCGTGCAGAACACCAGGTGCCCGGTTTCGGCGGCTTGCAGGGCGGCCAACAGCGTCTCGCGATCGCGCATCTCGCCGATGAAGATCACGTCCGGATCCTGGCGAACCGCGCCACGCAGGGCATCGGCGAACGAATGCACGTCCAGCCCGATCTCGCGCTGGCTGATGTACCCCTTCTTCGGTTGGAAGGTGTACTCGATCGGATCCTCGATGCTGATGATGTTGACGGGCCGGGTTTCGTTGATCCGGTCGATCATCGCCGCTTGGGTGGTGCTCTTGCCGCAACCAGTCACGCCGCACACGATGATGAGCCCCTCGAAGCACTCGTCGGCCAGCTTGCTGTATATCTTCGGCAAGCGCAATTCGGCGAACCCGGGGATTTCCCCCTTCACTCGGCGAATGGCGGCGTGCATTTGCTCGCACGAGCGCATGATGTTGATGCGGAAACGGTCGCCATTGGGCAGATGGTACGCGAAGTCGAACTGCCCCTTCTCGTCGAACACGACTTTGCGGCCGGCCGGAATGAGGGGGTCCATCAGCCGCTCGATATCACGGCTGTTGACCTCGAAAGTCGGCAAGGTGGTGCGGCGCAGGCTGCCGGCCACGCGGTATGCCGGCGGCGCGCCGGTCTTGAGATGCAGATCGCTGGCGCCCAGGACCTCCATCTTCTCCAGTAGCGGAATAATCGACGTGGGCATGTCGCTCATGCTGCGCACCTCGCGAGAACCGCCGGCAGCAGCCGGACGTTGACAAGTGAACTTAGGAACACACCAGCATAGGGGCATGGCCCCCCATCGGGCAAGCACCGGCGAGGATTACACCACTCTTCGTGAGTCCAGCAGGATGCAGATCGGCCCGTCGTTCACGGACGAAACATGCATGTGAGCGGCGAAACGGCCGCTCTCGACGGACAGGCCCCGGCCGGCAATCGCCTCGATGAGCCGCTCAACCAGCGGTTCGGCGATCTCGCCGGTGGCCGAAGAGTCGAACGACGGTCGCCGGCCACGCCGGGCGTCGGCCTGTACCGTGAACGCGCTGACAACCAGCACGGCGCCATCCGCGTCGATGACCGAGAGGTTCATCTTGCCGCGCGCGTCGGGGAAGATTCGCAGCCCGGCCACCTTGTCCGCGATGTAGCGCACGTCGTCGCCACCATCATCCGGTGCGGCGGCGGCGTATACCAGCAAACCAGGCCCGATCGCGCCGACTACCGCCCCATCAACCGTGACGCGCGCCTCACTGACGCGCTGTATCACCGCCCGCACGGCTCCTCCAGTCCGCGCCATACAGCGCTCTCATCAGCCTCTCGCCCGCATCAAGACTCGGCGGCCGCGTTTGCAGCCACTCGGCGAAGACCGGCAAGCCGCGCTCATCCCCCCCCACGGACAGCAAGCGGCCGGCGGCGTAACGGACATCCGTGAGCTGGTCCCGCAACATGGTCGCCAACTCCGCGTGACTCAGAGGCAACTGACCGGCGAGCTGCATCGACAGGTCCACAGTCGCGTCGACGGTCCCGTATTCGTCCGCCAGACCGTCCAGATAGCGTAGTCGCCGACAGATCGGGTTCTCGTCGGCTTCCGGGCCGAATGCGGCCCGATCCGCCACTAGCCGCAGGTCGTCAACACGCGTCAGCGTGGCCGCGATCAGCCAGCGGCGATCGGCCGGCTTCAGGGTGATGATCCATGCATCCGGACACGCACAGGCGAGTGTCTGCGGCAAGTGCGCGACCTTGTCGGCAATCGAGGCGCCGTCGAACCAACCGGCGAAGACTCGCTCCAGGTCAGTGCGCTCCTCCCCGGCTGCGTATCTGAATTGGTCAGCTACGAGCGTCAACGTTCCCCCAATGACTTGCGAATCCCCGTCGTCCAGCAGCACCGCAAGCAGCTCGCAGCGCCGACCAGGCTGCTCCTCCTCGGCCAACAGCAGCAGCCTCATGGCGTCGTTGATTGCGCGCGGATGTTCCGCCGAGTGCGCCAGCAAGTCACGCAGCTCGGCCGGCAGGCGGCCAAAGCCGGACGAATAGCAGATAGCGAGGATGGCCGCGATCGCCAGCACGATGGCCACGACCCAGGGGATGATTGGCCGCGTCGGACGCGAGCCGGGCGAGTAGCCCTCGCTGACGGTACCACCATTCTGCTCGTTCATCGCTACCTACCTCGCCAATCGCGGCCCGGCGGAGCACAGCTCGAGCATTCGGTCCAGCGCTATCCGGGCTCCCCGCGCGGTCTGGTCATCGACGCTGACCTGGTTGACCACGCGGCCGTCGACGAGGTTCTCCAACACCCAGCACAGATGAGCCAAGTCGATGCGGTACATCGTGCTGCACAGGCACTGCATTCCGGCCAGCGAGCGGATGTGTCGATCCCGCAGCGTGGTGGCCAGACGGTTCACAAGGTGCACTTCGGTACCGATCGCCCAGTACGAGCCAGGCGGCGCCGCGCTGACGGTCTTGAGGATGTGCTCAGTGCTGCCGACCTCGTCGGCCAGTTGGCAGACCTCCCAGGGGCACTCGGGGTGTACGATGATCTTCCACGGCTCGGTCGCCGCCCGCAGAGCCTCGGCGTGCTGAACCTCGAAGAGCTGATGTACCGAGCAGTGGCCCTTCCACAAATAGAAGCGGGCCGCCCGAATCTGCTCGGGCGTCAGCCCGCCGTCCTGCTCCATTGGGTCATACAGCACCATGGAGTCCAGCGGCCAGCCCAGCGAGTAGGCCGTGTTGCGACCCAGATG
>CAZUCH010000050.1:0-1121 GCA_964619045.1 uncultured Planctomycetales bacterium
TGGATGGGAGCCCTGGGGCCTGCTAGCGGGTCTGATGCTCGGGACCGCGCTCGGGCTTTGGCGCATAATTCGTGCGTCAAAGCGGATTGGTTTGTAGACGCTTGTTGCACTGATTGCTTATGAAGTACACGCTGCTACAGATAGGCGGCCTGACCGTGGTGGTAGCGCTGCTCTTGTTGTTCGCTCACGGACCGGTTGAGAGTCGGTGGGGGGCGGATGGCGTGCGGTCTCTGCGGGGAGCGTCGGTATTGTGTTGGGCGGCGGCGTTGCTGGCGGCGATACCGGCTGGGCTGGCGACGGCATACTGGCGGCAGTTCGCGCCGCAGGTAGCGCTGGCCGGCACGGTGGTGCGGCTGTTGGTCACTGGGGCGCTGGCGCTGGCGTATTACGTTTTTGGCGACATTCATCTGGAGTCGTTTCTGGCTTGCGTTCTTGCGAATTATCTGGCTCTGCTGCTGGCCGAAACGGTGTTTATCGTGTACATGGTGCGTGTGGTTTTTGTCGATCAGAGCAAGGACACTCAGTGAGGTACATGTGCTAACGCTGGCTGCTCACGATCCAATTGATCATGTCTTGCCGAACAGTTTCTTCGACAGCCCGATGCTGGAGTGGAACCTAAACTTCGGGAAAGAGAGCATTCCTGGGTTGGGTTGGCCGCTCAGCAGTGAGTTCTGGTTCACGAATCAACTGCTTATGACGCTGGTGGCGGCGGGCCTGTGTCTGTTTATCTTCCCCATGTTGGCGAGGTCGTATGTGTCAATGGGGGCTGAGCCGGTGCGGCCGCGGGGGAGGTTCATGAACCTGTTCGAGTCGCTGCTGTTGTTCATCCGCGAGGAGGTTGCGCGGCCGGCTCTGAAGCATCGCACTGACCAGTTCATGCCGTTCCTGTGGACGATGTTCTTCTTCATTCTGTTCTGCAACCTGCTGGGCATGGTTCCGCTGGGCGAAATTGTCAAGGTGGTGTCGGGTGGGCGAATTCACGAGGGAGTTGGTGGTACGGCGACGGGCAATCTGGCCGTGACCGGCGGGCTGGCGTTGTGCGCGTTTTTCATGATTCACATTTCAGGTGTGCGCGAGGCATATAGCGGGCTGATCGCGGGCACGTATGGGCATCACGGGCA
>CAZUCH010000050.1:1221-11891 GCA_964619045.1 uncultured Planctomycetales bacterium
GGGCACGACGAGGGGCATGGCGGGGGCGGGAGTGCGGCTGTGAGTGCCGGCCGGGCGGCGGTGCTGGCGGTTCCGCTATATGTATGGAACTTTGCGCCGCATGTGTTCGCGCCGGAGGCCGGGCGGACAGGTGTGTTGATTCTGATTCAGCGGGTTGCGGACTTCGGGATGTGGGTTTTCCTGTTGGTGCTGGAGACGATCGGGGCGCTGGTCAAGCCATTTGCCTTGATGATTCGTTTGTTTGCCAACATGGTGGCCGGCCATATTGTGCTGGCGGCCATTCTGGCGCTGATATTTGCCGCCAAGACGGTGGCGATGGGCTACACGATTGGTGTCATCGGCTCGCTGGGAGCTCTGGCGATCAACGGTCTGGAGCTGTTGGTGGCGTGTTTGCAGGCTTATATTTTCGTGTTCCTGACGGCGCTGTTCCTGGGGATGGCGGTCGAGCCGGAGCACTGATTTGGAACTGTTGGCGAGACGTTGTTGTCTCGCCTGGCGACGAGTTTTGGGTTCGGGTATCCGGTGCCCCGTCCTGCCAGTGATTGATGCCGGTATGACGATTCGTATTTGAATCGACGAGTAGGAGAAACAGCAATGCTGAGCATGCTAGCGGAAGTAGTTCCCCTCTTCAGCGACTATGGCCTGATGGGCCTGGGCGCCGGCATTGGGGCCGGCCTGGTTTGCATGGGAGCCGGCAAGGCAATCGGACACCTCGCGGGCAATGCGTTCGAGTCCATGGCGCGGCAGCCTGAGGTGCGTGGTAATGTGTTTGTCGCGATGATCATCGCGGCGGCCCTGATTGAGGGCTTCACATTCTTTGCCCTGGTGGTTTGCATGGGCGTCAGTGGCAAGATCGCGGCGGCGGCGGGTTAGTACTCGTTGGACCTCCGGGTAATCTGATGCGCAAGACTAGGGAACGAGCTATGTGTATGCACTGGCGGTTGATTGCGGCCGGCTGTTTGTTGCTGGCGGTGTCGTGGCCGGCTATGGCTCAGCACGCGGAGCCCGCGAGTGGCGGTCACGAGACGCCGGCGGCACATGCGCCTGCGGACGGCCATGCTCCGGCGGGTGATGGTGGACACGATGGTGAGAAGCCGGCCCTGCTGCAGTTTGACCCGGGCGCGGCCCTCTGGTCGATCATCGTTTTCGTGATGCTGCTGGTTACGCTGCGGCTGACGGCGTGGAAGCCGATCCTGCGCGCCTTGCAGGATCGCGAGAATTTCATCGCCAAGTCGATCGACGATGCCAAGCGGGAGCGTGAGCAGGCAGAGCGCTTGCTAGCCGACTACAGGGCGCAGCTCGACAAGGCGCGCGAGGAAGCGACGACCATCGTTGAAGAAGGTCGGCGTGACTCCGAGGTTGTCGGGCGTCGGGTGCAGGATGAGGCCCGCGCGGAAGCGGCGGCGATGGTGGAACGCGCTCGGCGTGAGATCAGATTGGCGACCGAGACGGCCATCCACGAGTTGTACAACCAGACGGCGAACCTGGCGGTTGAAGTGGCCGGCGGCATCATCCGCAAGGAGTTGTCGGCCGATGACCATCGCCAACTGGTGACGGACTCGCTCAAGGCGATGGAAGAGTTGGATCGGACGAAGTTGAACTAAACGGGCTAGTCGGGGCGCGGGCCAGGTGTCCGGGCCGGTGCCGGCTTGGCCGGTGCGACTAGCAAGCGGAATACAGTGATGGTGCGACAGTTCGATTCAGGCCTGGAAGTTGCCGACGTGTACGCGGCGGCGCTCTTCGAGTTGGCTCAAGAGGCCGGCACGGTGGACGTGGTCTGGGATGAGCTGGCGGAACTTGTGCGGCTCCATGAAGCCGACGCGGCCTTTGCGGCCTTCATCGATTCATGGGCCGTGGACGATGACGACCGCGAGCGTAGCCTGGAGAAGATATTCCGCGGGCGGCTCGGGGATATGGTGCTGAACACGCTACAGGTGATGAACCGGCACGACCGTGCTGGGTTGTTGCCGCAGCTTCTGCGGGCGTTTGTTCTGCGTGTGGAGGTTGCGCGTGGTCAGGTCGAGGTAGTGGCGACGAGTGCCGTGACTTTGACTGACGCCGAGCGGGCGGAGATTGCCAAGGTGGCCGCGAGTCTGGCCGGCAAAACGCCTCTGGTTGAGTATGTGGTTGATGCGGGGATCATCGGAGGGTTGGTGCTGCAAGTCGGTGACTACCGGCTGGACAACTCGATTCGTCGACAGTTGCTGACGGCCCGTGACCGCTTGTATGAGCGTGGTAATCAGGGGCTCGAAGTTGGCAGCGAATGATCAAGCGCCCGGAGGTTCTTTGTTCCGGAGGCTTGTGGCTTATGCGGAGTAGGCAGGCATGAAGTTCAAGGCAGACGAGATCGCCAGCGTTATCAAAGAGGAAATCAGCCAGTATCAGGCCGAGCTGGACGTGGCCGAGGTTGGCCGGGTTCTGGAGGTTGGCGATGGCGTGGCGCGGGTCTTCGGGCTGAGCGGGGCGATGGCGGGCGAGATGCTCGAGTTCGCCAGCGGAGCCGTCGGCGTCGTTTTCAACCTCGAAGAGAACTCGATCGGCACCGTGGTTCTGGGTCGGTTCCTGGACATCAAGGAAGGCGATGAGGTCCGCACAACCGGCCGGCTTTTGAGCGTACCGGTTGGCGAGCAGTTGGTTGGTCGAGTGGTCGATCCGCTGGGACGTCCGCTGGACGGTCTGGGCGCGATCCAATCGCCGCATCGCCGCCCGCTGGAGATCATCGCGCCGGGGATCGCCGAGCGTCAGCCGGTGCAGGTGCCGTTGCAGACGGGCATCAAGGCGATTGACAGCATGATTCCGATTGGTCGTGGCCAGCGTGAGTTGATCATCGGCGATCGCAAGACGGGCAAGACGGCCATCGCGATCGACACGATCATCAACCAGAAGAGCGACGGCGTCATATGTGTGTATGTCGCGATTGGGCAGAAGGAATCGACGGTCGCCGGGATTGTCGAGATTCTGCGCAAGCACGGCGCGATGGACTACACGATCGTGGTTACGGCGGGGGCGTCCGACCCGGCTCCGCTTCAGTACATCGCTCCGTATGCCGGTTGCGCGATGGCCGAGTATTTTGTGTACGAGCACGGCGGGGACACGTTGTGCGTCTATGACGATCTGTCCAAGCAGGCTGTGGCCTACCGGCAGTTGTCGCTGCTATTGCGTCGGCCTCCGGGTCGCGAGGCCTATCCGGGCGACGTGTTTTACCTGCACAGTCGGCTGTTGGAACGCTCGTGCAAGATGGCTGAGAAGCGGGTGATCGTGAAGGCGGGGTCGCCGGAAGACCTTGAGGAGGGTGTGAACGGCAAGGTATACAAGGGCATGCAGGACGCGGAAGCGCTCAAAGAGGACTTCGCGGCCTTGCCTGACCAGGGTGGGCATGAGATTCGCAAGCTAAGAAAATCGGGCGGGAGCCTGACGGCCTTGCCGGTGATCGAGACGCTGGAGGGTGAGGTTTCGGCTTACATTCCGACAAATGTGATTTCGATCACCGATGGGCAGATTTACCTGGAGCCGGACTTGTTTTTCGCGGGCGTGCGGCCGGCGGTCAACGTAGGTATTTCGGTGAGTCGTGTGGGCGGCAACGCGCAGGTGCCGGCGATGAAGAAGATCGCCGGCTCGTTGCGGCTGGACCTGGCGTCATTCCGCGAGTTGGAGGCTTTTGCCCAACTGGGAACGGAGCTGGACGTGTCCACGCAGCGTCAGCTTGATCGTGGTCGGCGGATGGTGGAGTTGCTCAAGCAGCCGCAGTATGGGCCAATGGGCGTGTGGGATCAGGTGTTGGCGATTCACGCGGGCGTGCGCGGCTTCCTGGACAATATTCCGATCGATCAGGTACACGATTTTGAGGAGCAGTTGTTGCGGTGCTATCACGACGAGTTTCCCGAGCTGGTTGAGCAGCTTATCAAAGAGCGGAAGCTGTCGGATGAACTGGACGCGAAGTTCAAGGGCGTCGTCAAGAACTTCAAGTCGGTTTTTGTCAGCCGGCAGGACGGGTAAGCGATGGCCAAGGCCCGGACGATCATCAAGCGCCGCCGAGCGGTGTCGAACATCAAGAAGATCACGCAGACGATGCAGCTCATCGCCACTGCGCGGTTTCAGAAGTGCCAGCAGCGGGCGGTGGCATCGCAGCCCTACACGCGCAAGATCACCGAGATGATCCAGACGCTGGGCGGCGGGCAGCAGGCGGCGAATCATGTGCTGTTGAAGCCCAACGAGAATGACGAGCGCAGCATCGTGCTGGTGATCACGTCCAACCGCGGCTTGTGCGGAGCCTACAACGCTTCGGTGCTGCGGCGACTGATGGCGACGCGGGAGTCGTTGGCCGAAGAGGGCCTGACGCCGGGCATGGAAGTGGTGGGCAAGAAGGGTATCAACTACCTGCGTTTTCTGGGCGTGGACATCGACCAGACGGTCACCGACATTGAGGACAAGATCGAATTCGGCCGCGTGAGCGAAATGGCCGAGCGGTACATGGACCTCTATGAGCGTGGCGAGATCGCGCGTGTTGACGTGGTCTATATGCGGTTTCACAGCGTCGGGGTCCAGCGGCCGACGGTGGCTCAGTTGTTGCCGATCGAGCCGGCTGATGCGGATGCGAGTGATGAAGGGCAGAGCGAGACGAACGTGCAGTTCGAGTTCTCGCCGGAGCCCGAGGAGCTGCTGCAGCGGTTGATTCCGGCGGCGGTGAAGATTCGGCTGTTCCAGTGTTTCAATGACGCGATTGTGAGCGAGCAGGTTTCTCGGATGGTGGCGATGAAGGCTGCCACGGACGCCGGCAACGACATGATCAAGTATCTGACCAGGCAGTACAACCGTGCCCGGCAGTCGACGATTACGACCGAGTTGGCGGATATCGTCGGCGGCGCGGAGGCGGTGAAGTAGTGAATGCGGCGCAGTGCAGCGAGGATTGCCGCATTCTGAATTGCATAATGTGGATTCGCACTCCAGCGGGAGTTGGGTATGAGCACCAATGGCGGAAGTGAAGGCAGGGTAGTACAGGTAATCGGCTCCACGCTCGATGTTGAATTCGACGCGGACAAGATGCCGAAGATCTACAACGCCCTGCAGATTCAGATTACATTGCCTCTCGGTGGAGGGACTGCCGAGCAGACTCTGTGGTGCGAGGTTGCCCAGCACCTGGGTGGGGGCAAGGTGCGGGCCATCGCGCTGGGCTCGACCGACGGTCTCAAACGCGGCATGCCCGTCAAGGACATGGGTTCGCCCATTACCGTGCCGGTCGGTGAAGCGACGCTGGGGCGAGTCTTCAACCTGGTTGGTGAACCGGTTGACGGTCGCGGCCCGGTCAAAGTTGATCAGTATATGCCGATCCACCGTGAGCCGCCCGAGTTTTCCGAGCTGACTCCGCGGACTGAGCAGTTCGAAACGGGCATCAAGGTCGTCGACCTGTTGGTGCCGTTTGTTCGTGGCGGCAAGATTGGACTGTTCGGCGGTGCGGGCCTGGGCAAGACCGTGGTCATCCAGGAGCTCATCGCGCGCATCGCCACGCAGCATGGTGGCTTTTCGGTCTTCGCTGGTGTTGGCGAGCGTACGCGTGAGGGTAACGATCTGTGGCTCGAGATGCAGGATGCCAAGATCGGTGATACGGGCAAGTCAGTTATCGATCAGACGGCGATGGTCTTCGGCCAGATGAACGAGCCGCCCGGCTCGCGTCTGCGGGCCGCGCTTAGCGCTCTGACGATGGCGGAGTACTTCCGCGACCACACCGGGACCGACACACTGCTGTTCGTGGACAACATTTTCCGCTTTTCGCAGGCCGGCTCGGAGGTCTCGGCGCTTCTGGGGCGCATGCCGTCGGCGGTCGGCTACCAGCCCACGCTGGGCACCGAGATGGGTGAGCTGCAGGAGCGCATTACGTCGACCAAGCAGGGGGCTGTTACGTCGGTGCAGGCCGTGTACGTTCCGGCGGACGACCTGACCGACCCCGCGCCGGCGACGACCTTCACGCACTTGGACGCCTTCGTCGTCCTGGAGCGGTCGATCTCGGAGAAGGGTATTTATCCGGCGATCGATCCGCTGGCGTCGTCCAGCCGGGCGCTGGATCCGGGTGTTGTTGGCGAGGAGCACTACGCCGTTGCCCGTCAGGTGCAGGAGATTCTGCAGCGTTATCGCAGCCTTCAGGACATCATCGCGATTCTGGGCGTTGAGGAGTTGAGCGAGGAAGACAAGCTCGCGGTCTCTCGGGCGCGCAAGATTGAGCGGTTCTTCTCTCAGCCCTTCTTCGTGGCCGAGACTTTCACCGGTTTCCCGGGCAATTACACGAAGCGCGAGGACACGCTGCGCAGCTTCAAGGAGCTGTGTGAAGGTAAGTGGGACCATCTGCCCGAGCAGGCCTTCATGTATGTCGGCTCGATCGAGATGGCCGCCGAGAAGGCCGAGAAGCTTGAGGCGGAAGGCGCGTAATTCCCGGCTATGGTGCGGTTGACGCCCTGTGCCCGACAGCGTGTGGCATATTCCAGAACGACAACGGCCGTCCCAGGTGGCGGCCGTTTTGCTATCATGCCTCCGGGGCGCTGATAGGCGATCTTGCTGGGCCGACTTGGCCCAGGTAGCGATACCGAGGTGTTGGTGGTACGCGGATCCGATCCAATCCCGACTCGCCATCTGCTGTACTGCGCGGCGGTGATCGAAGTTGCCCTGCTGTTGCCGTACTTGGCCAGGGCGGCGGCCGATCAGGTTGCGTTGGTGCTGGCTTGCTACGTTATCAGCGGCGGCGCGTTTGCGTGGCTGCTCTGGCGGCTGCGCGGGTGGGACGGGCGTGTAGCGTCGGGCCGAGCCGTGTTGGTGGTGATCGTCGCCGCCGTGGTTTTTCGGCTTACGCTGCTACCGATGGCGCCGGCCACCAGTACGGACGTCTATCGCTACTTGTGGGAGGGGTTGGTGCAGGCGCGCGGGGGCGATCCGTACACGCAGTCGCCGATGGCGGACGAATTGGCGCCGTTGGCGGCCGAGTACGCCGACACGCACGGGCTGATCAACCATCCAACGGTCGCCGCGATCTACCCGCCCACGGCTCAGATGATCTTTCTGGGTAACGCCGTGGTGTTCGATGGTTCGCTGCTCGGTTGGAAGCTCATCCTGCTGATGTTCGAGGGTCTGCTGGTCGGCGGTCTGGTTCTGATTCTGAGGGGGCGCGGGCTGTCGGCTCTGAATCTGGTGGGCGTCTTGTGGTGTCCGCTGCTGCTGGTGGAATGCTATGAGGGCGGGCATCTGGACATGATTGGGGTGGCCCTGATGGTGGCGGCGCTGGCGGCGTGGCAGCGTCGTCGGCCGGTGGTTACCGGCGTGCTGCTGGGACTGGCCATCAATGTGAAGTACCTGTGGCCGGGGTTGCTACTCGTGCTGCTGGTGGCGCGAGCTGGGCGCCGATGGCGTCGTGCGACCGTCCTCGTGACGGCCCTGGCGGTAGCATTGGCGGCCTGGATTCCGTATCGCTCGGCGCTGTCCGCGGCGGGCGGCACGGTTCGGACGTTTGCGGAAAGCTGGACGTTCAACGACGTGTTCTTCGAGTTGCTGCGTAGCTATCTGCCGGGGCCGCGCGTCTTGCCGATGTTGGTTGTGGCGGCGGTGCTGGTGGCATTGGCGCTGTTGTTGGCTCGGCGGCGCGGCGCGGACCCGTGGCCTGATGTGTGGCTGCTATCGGGTACGGCCCTGCTATTAGGACCGGTAGCCTACCCGTGGTACTTCATCTGGGTAGTGCCGGCGGCGGCGCTACGTCCGCCGGCCTGGCTGGTGGCTTGGCTGCTGAGTGTGCCGCTGCTGCACCTCGTCGATTGGCACTACGCGGCGACCGGCGACTGGGATCCGATGGCGTGGCTGTGGTATGTCGTTGGTGTCGTTCCGGCGGTGCTGCTCGCGCGGGCCTGGTGGCGACGCTGGCAAGCGCGGGAGAAACACGCCATGTCCAACTGGCATTACTGAGCGCTGAGCAGGGCGACGAAGGCGTCGATGTCATCGAAATCGACGTCGCCGTCGTCGTCGGCGTCGGCGGTCCAGTGGCTACAGTCGGGATAGGCCGTGTAGTACGCTTCGGGGGAGGCCAGCGCGAGGACGAAGGGGTCGATGTCGTCGAAGTCGAGGGCTTCGTCGCAGTTCAGATCGCCGATCCAGGCGGGCGAGAGGCGCCAGATCTCGATGTCGTCGATGTTCCATCCGGGGTAGGTGACCAGATCGTCGGTGGCGCCCATTGCCCAGCGGATGTAGACGGTTTCCTGGCCGTCGGCGGCGGCTGAGATGTTGTAGGCGACCGCGATCCAGAACGCATCCGAGATCGTACCACCGCCGTGCTCCCAGACCGTGGTCCACACCTCGTTGTCGCTGGAAATCTCGATGCCGGCGTGATCGAAAGCGGCGCCTTCGACTCCGAGGCGGCGCCAGAATCGCAGCTCGGCGTTGGTGACATCGGTGCAGTCGAGCGCGGTGGTTGTCAGGTAGTAGCGGTCCATGTCGTTGTCGTAGTCGCCGGCGAGGTTGTAGCCGTAGACGTTGGTTCCGGTGTATCCGCCGGCGGGGTCGCCGTTGTGTGAGCCGTTGCCGGTGGGTTGTCCGAAGGCCCACAGGCCCTCGGTTGTCCAGCCGGGGTCGCTGCCGAGGTTGAAGACGTAAAAGGGCTGCACGGTTCCGATTGTGAGCGTGACTGTGGCGGTGTTGGATGGTCCGCCGGTGGGGGATTCTCCGCCGTCGTCGGCATGGAAGTCGAAGGAGTCCTCGCGGGGAGTGACGCGGAAGCGACGGTATGTGACCTGGTCGCCGGCGTCTGTCAACGTGTAGGGGAGGTCGCCGGCTGTGATGACGTGATCGTTGCCGGCGTCGAGCAACTGGTATTCCGGCAAGCTGTCGATGATGTAGGTGATGCTGGGCGGCTCGGGGAGGCCGTCGTCGACGGCAACGAGCTGAACGGTGACCGTCGCCGGCGTGTACACACCAACATCCTGATTGAAGGCCACGGGCGGTTGAGGTCCGCAGCTTGCCGCCGAGAGATCGGTGGCGGTGTAGTCGCTGGGGATGCCATTGCCGGCGGACAGTCCGACCAGGCCGTCGGAGGCGCTGAGGTCGAGGTAGCTAATGGTGAGTGTGCCGTCGAAGAACATCTCGATCTGGAAGGTGTTGGAGCCGCCGAGCCCGTATTCGGGCACGTCCAGCCAGGTCACGACGGCGCGATCGTCGAGCTGCTCCCAGCTTACCGTGCCGTCGAGCTGGGGGCTGAAGTTGCCAAACAGAGCGGCGATGCGCGGCAGGCTGAAGTGGTCGGCGAGCGACTCGGTGGGGTCGTCATCGCCCGCCGTGAAGGTGACGTAGCCGTTGCTTGAGACGTAGAAGCCGTCGTAGCTCTGGCCGTATAGAAGCACGCTGGCGTCGGTCAGCTCGATGAGTTGGTAGTCGTCTTCGGTGAGCGTGATCGACGTGCCGCCCGTGGGGTCGGTCGGCAGGTTGGCGATCGGGTTGGCGCAGGCGGAGTAGGTGGCGGTCTCGCTGTCCCACTCGAAGGTCAGGCCCATGTCTTGCAGGTCGAGATTGTCCTCGATTAGCTCGGTGAAGTAATCAGGCCGCGGCAACGTCGTGAATGTGTAGCAATCGCCGTTGGCGTCGTCCGTGGTTAGGTTGCCGGCCCCATCAGCGGCCTCGACGGCGAAGTAGTAGGGGGTGTCGCTGATGAGCCCCGTCAGTTCGACCGCGTGAATCGTTGTGAAGCTGCCGCCTGACTGAGACTCGGTCAAGCTGTCGCAGGCCGGGCCGTAGTACACGGTGGCTCGGGCGGGCTCGTCGGTTTCGAGCGTGATGGTGGTGCTGGAGGAGCCGAGGGACGCGACCTGCACGGCGGAGATTTGGGGCGCCACGCAGTCAATTGAGGCATAGGCGAGCACTTCGACGTTGACGCCGCCCTGGCCGTCGTCGCTATCGATGTAGGAGGCCGTCAGCCCGTCGCCGGCGGTGATTAGCAGGATGCCGACCTCGTCGAAGGTGTCCAGCGCGATCTGGCCGGCGAAGTCGGCGGAGTCGGCGGAGGTCTCGGTCAGCAGGACGGGCTCGCCGGCCGGTTCGGAGTCGGATGTAATCGCGACGGTGACGGATTCGATGGTCTGGTCGTCGGCGTTGAGATCACAATCCAGGACGTGCAGCGAGGCTCGCGACTGGCAGGCGTAGTAGGCGCGATCCAGGGTCAGCGTTCCGGTCGACGAGCAGGTCACGAGCGCCGGCGTCACGCATAGCGAGAACGGCTGTGGGCCGCTGGGGACGTTGAAGCCGAACACCTCGATGCGGTAAACGCCCGGCGGCGGAGCATCGATCACGACTTGCTCGATGTTGTTGAGGCTATCAGCCTGGTCGCGGACGGCCAGGGCACTTGGGTTGTCCGGATCGAGCGTCCAGGGGAAGTACCGCGTCTCATCGCTGTCGTACACGGAGAGGTCGAGGTTGTTGACCAGTGTGGGGCTGTTGACGTTGGGTGTGCCGGGGACATCGTCCCAGGCTAGTGTGACCTTGAGCTCGAAGTCGGCGGGCGTGACGGTGACGGTGAGCGTGTAAGTTTCGTCGGCGTCGAGTGTGGACTCGCGGAAGCTGTCGCTGCGCAGCAGGTCGACGGCCGCCTGAGCGCGGGCCGAGCCGTAGCCGGTCTGGTAGTCGGGGCCGGGATTCGCCACGTCGTGGGCGGC
>CAZUCH010000051.1:0-11754 GCA_964619045.1 uncultured Planctomycetales bacterium
ACCAACATCCAGGAGGCCGGCGTTGACGAGGCCGACGTCGTCAAGACCGACGGAACCTACCTGTATATCGCACGCAATGACACGCTTCACATCGTTAAGGCCGTTCCAGCCGACGAAATGGCGGAGGTCGGCCGCATCGAACTGGACGGCGGGATTAGCGAGTTCTATCTAAGCGGCGCCAGCCTCATCGTGCTGGGATCCGCCCACGGCTCGGGCCCCATCTACGACTTCGAGATGTGGCCGCCGTACTACACCGAGCGAAAGCTCACGATCGCTCAAGTGGACGTGAGCGATCCCGCCGCCCCCACCGTGACCCACCAGGTCGAACTGGACGGCTCGCTAGTATCCTCACGATTGACGGCCGAGCAGCTTGTCATCGTGCTCGCGATCGTGCCGCCGACGCCGGACGATCCCAATCCCGCCACGGTGGCCGCCCTCACGCTGGACGACGTGCTACCCACTGCCAGGCGTGGAGACGAGGAGGAACCCCTGGTGGCCTGGGATCAGTGCTACTACCCCGGCGATCCCGACGGTTACAACATGACCGCGGTGGTGACGCTGGATGCGGCGAATGTCGAGCAGATGCTGGGCTCGACCATGGTCGTCGCCGATGCCGGGACCATCTATGCTTCGACCGACGCGCTCTACGTCACCGACGACGGCTGGACCGCGGGCGACGGCTACCGTGAGTTCACAACCGTCCACAAGTTCCGCCTGGCGGTCGGCAAGGCCGCCGAATACGTCGGCAGCGGCCGCGTCCCCGGCCGCCTGCTGAACCAGTTCTCACTCGGAGAGCACGAAGGCAACCTGCGATTGGCGACACACGTGAGCGGCCTGGGGCTCTTCATGGAGGATATTGTCGGCGTGGCGACGGCCGTGGCGGACGCGGCATCCAGTGCCAGAGCCCAGTCACGCGGCCCCAGCAACGCCGTCTATGTGTTGGGTGAGGATGGCGACAGCCTGGAGATCCTAGGCTCGGTCGAGGACATGGCGCCCGGCGAGAACCTCTACGCCGCCCGCTTCTTGGGCGAACGTGGCTTCGTGGTCACCTTCGAGCAGATCGACCCCTTGTTCGTGCTCGACCTCAGCGATCCGACGCAGCCGGTCGTCACCGGCGAACTCAAAATCCCAGGCTACAGCGACTACCTGCACCCCTTTGGCGACAACCACCTGATCGGCGTCGGACGCTCGACCACCGAAACGCCGTGGGGCGGCGTTCCCGAAGCGCTGCAACTCTCGCTCTTCGACGTAAGCGACCTCGCCCACCCGACGGTCGTGCAGCAGATCACGGTCGGCGGTTACGGCAGCAGCTCGGACATCACTGCCACGCATAAGGCCTTCACGTTCCTGCCATCGGCGAGCCTACTGGCCCTACCCGCACAACTAACCGCCGCCGACACGATCTACGGTGAGTACGTCCCGCCCGCGTTCGACGGCGCTTTGTGCTACCGCGTGAGCGCAGCCGGATTCGAGGAACTAGGCCGCGTGGCGGGCGTAGCGGACGATCCCGGTTACGACTGGTACTGGAATTGGAATCTGTGGCGCCGGGCGACGATCATCGGCGATCACGTGTATGCCTTGACCACGCACGGCGTGAGCGCGGCTCCACTGGCGGACTTCACCGCGGTCAGCACGTTCGAGCTCACTGACTAAGCCGCGGTTCACGACCCCCGCGGCTCTTTGGCCGCGGGCAGGCCTGAACGGTAGTGAACAATGGAGCAGCCCCGGCCGCCCATCAGACGCGGTCGGGGCTGTTGTTGTGAGAGGGAACCCGCGCAATCGACGGGTCGCCTATTGAGGTATCACCTTGACGAAGCGCTGCACGCTATTGAGATCGCGAAGCACATCGACGGTCGCGACCAGCGAGTAGAGGCTGCCCGCTTCGAGCTTGATTGGGGGCTTGGATTTCATCTGGTGGTGCCACATCCGTCCGCCACGGCGTTTGAGCTGCCAGGACGGCCGATGCTTATCCTGGATGCGCATGTGCTTGGCGATCACGGGGTCTTTGCGAAACAGGCGCGTGAGCGTCTTGCGGGCCGCCTCGTTGGTGGGCCGCGCGGTCACTTCCACTGAAACCGCTGCGTTCGGCATGATGTCCATGTTGCTACCGCTCCGATTGGATCGAGAGTTTAGAGCACGGCACTATACGCCCAATGGGCCGCGGATGCAAGTGCCGGGCAAACGGACCTCAGACCCGCAAGACCACGCGTGGTTGACAGGCAGCTCCGACGTTCGGACAATGCACTGATAGCAGGTTTGGCACATGCGCACAGTTGTCATAAACACTGAAAAGGTAAACGCTTACGCGTCGGAGATCGAGAAGGTCGCGTGTGGCTTGCGAGAGGGCGCGCTGGTCGTATTCCCGACTGAGACGGTCTACGGGCTGGCAGCCAATGCCGCCAGCGGCCCCGCATTGGCCCAATTGCGAGCCGCAAAAGCACGCTCCGAGGCCCATCCGTTCACCGTTCATCTGGGGGATCCCGGACACGCCCGGCGGTATCTCCGGTCGCCGACGCCGCTGGCTCGTCGGCTGATGCGCAAGGGCTGGCCCGGGCCGCTGACGCTTGTCTGCGAGGAACCGTGCCCGGATCAGACCGAAATCGCGGAGCTGTGCGCGACCGAGCAGTTGGCGGCCATGTACCACGCCGGCACTGTCGGGCTACGCTGCCCGGATCACCCGGCGGCGGCGCGTCTTCTGCGCGCGGCCGGGGTTCCGGTCGTGGCCAGCAGCGCCAATCGGCACGGAAATCGGCCGCCTACGGACTTGCGCGGTGCTCTGCGGGACATGCAGGGCGTCGCGCGTTACGCCCTGGATGCCGGCCGGACGCGTTTGCGGGGCCCCTCGACGGTGATAGAGGTGCGCGGCAACGAATGGAAGATCCTGCGCGAAGGAGTGCTCGATGGCCGGACGATCAAGCGCCTGTCTCGCAGCGAGATCCTGCTCATCTGCACGGGGAACACCTGCCGCAGCCCGATGGCGGAGCACCTGTTCCGCGACGAGTTGGCCCGCGGGCTGAAGTGCAAGGTCGCCGATCTGGCGGCGGCGGGCTACTATGTCTCGTCGGCGGGGACGATGGGGCAGTGCGACTGGCCGGCTTCGGATGGAGCCCTTGAGGAAATGGCCCGACGTGGGATTGACATTGGAATGCACCGTTCGCAAGCTATCACCCCGGAGTTGGTGGCCCGCACGGAGCGGATATACGTCTTGTCGCCAGAACATCAACGATCGCTACTGGCGGAAGTACCAGAGGCGCGGCGTGTCGAGTTGTTAGATGCCGAGGGTCCGGTGCCCGACCCCATTGGGGGCTCGGCCGAGGATTACCGGAGCTGTGCAGAACAGATACACCGCGCGGTTCGCGCGCGAGTCGAGGAGTTCCTGAATGAAGATCGCGATTGGTAGTGATCACCGCGGCTATGAGGCCAAGGAGCGCATCAAAGCCCTGCTCCAGAGTAAACACCTGGAAATCAAGGATTTCGGCACGGATTCGACGCGGGCCTGTGACTATCCGGATATCGCCATCTCCGTTTCTCAGGCGGTGGCGGAAGGGCGGGCGGAGCGGGGCCTACTCTTCTGTGGCAGCGGCATCGGAATGTCGATTGTGGCCAACAAAGTCCATGGCGTGCGCGGGGCCTTGTGCCACGACGAGCTGACCGCTCAGATGGCGGCCGCCCACAACGATGCGAATGTCCTATGCTTGCCCGCCGACTTGGTGGGCGACGCCTTGATGCAGGGGATTGTGCGGGTCTGGCTAGACACCAAGTTCGAAGGCGGCCGGCACGCGCGCCGCGTCGAAAAAATCCTGGAATTCGAACGCACCCGGTAACGCCGAGTCGAACGGGCTCGTGACAGAATCCGCCGGTCGTCGCCGAACCGTCCCGTAGGGACGAGGTGAGAATAGCCCAGCACGAAGTGCTGGGTTTTGTGCGACACACGGAAAGCGAGTCCCGAAGGGACGACTGAAGCTTCAGTCATCCTCACAGTCTGACAGACCGGCTCACGTCGCGAGCTTCTCGGTCAGCCCAGTGTCGCCACGCCCCCGACGAGACTCAATGCCATGCTGCAACAGAGGCAGAGGAACAGCAGGCCGGACAGTACAACCGACGACACGCCGCGCCAGTTGCCGTGCGGCTTCTGGCGCAAGCTGACGGCACCCAGTACCAGCCCGGCCAGCCCGAAGAACGTGGCGCCAACCTGTAACGCGCGCAGCCACGGATGCTGGAGCATTATGTCCTCCAACGCTTTCTGCTGCTCCGGCGCGAGAGTCAGTGAGGGCTGGCTGGCTGTCGACATGACCGGGAGGAGCAGTACAACCAACGAGATGACTTGGGCCGCCACCAGCGCCAGCGCCAGCACCGTACAGATGACGGCGTACGTGCCGAGCGTATTGGGGGCCTGCGGCTGTTGGGCGGTTTCGGCCGACTGCCACTGGCCCAACTGAGGCGGCAGAGCGGGGAGCCCAGGCTGAGGAGTGCCCGTCGGCGAGGCGGCGTCCTCCATGGGGCGAGCCACCACGCTGGTCTTGGGGGCATAACTGGATTCCGGCGGCACCGTGATCGTGTGGTGGCAGTAGGGGCAGGCCGCCGTCTGGTTGGCGTACTGCTCGTCGACTTCGATTGGCTGGCTGCACTGGGCGCAGCGGAACTGTATCGCCATTGTTGCTTTCCCATTTGTTGGCCGCCGACAGGGCGACAGCGGCACCCACGGCTGATGATACTACGCCGCCGCCGACCTGACCACCGGGAGCGGGGCACGAACGCCAGGCAATCGCAATCCAGCCCCTCTCCGGCCACGCCGACATCGGGCGAGGACGCGGTTCTGCCTTGCTCCCAGGGACGCTCGCCCCTGCATCCTCGATCCTCAATCCGCGGCTATCGCATGTGCGTGCGTCCTCAAGTAGAATGCCGCGAGTGTGGTCAGTGCTCTGTCAACGCTGATTTGACTGGTTGCCTATCGATCGGAACTGCGACATGAAATACTCGGCAACGACAATACCCGCGGCGCTCCTGCTGCTACTGGCGACGGGCTGTGTCGAGCGAACCGTGCGAATCGAGACTCGTCCGCCCGGCGCTCTGGTTCTCGTCAACGATGAGGAAGTCGGCGTAAGCCCGGTGAAGTTCAACTTCCTGTGGTACGGCGACTACGACATCATCATCCGCAAGTCGGGCTACAAAACGCTCAAAACGCACTGTCGGCTGAAAGCGCCGTGGTACCAGTACCCGCCGTTCGACCTGGTGGCCGAGACCATGATTGCGACGACGATTCACGACGATCATGTGCTGCCGGTGTACGATTTGGAGCCGGCGGAGACGCCCCTGGTGAGGGATGTGGTCACACGGGCGGTGGATCTTCGCACGCAGGCCCTGGGCGACGAGTAGCCCCCCCGGGTAGCGGCCGACCTCCGAGTCGGCCGTCCGAATTCCGGAACCAACACCCCAGCATTCCCCAATCCTCAACCCAACAGACTTGCGGCCCGGCTCGGTAAATGCTATAAGGACGGTCTTGCTTACTGAGAGCCGCGGACACTGCGGGGCGGCATCGACGGTGTCTGGGACGGCTGTTCATTCGTGGGTTACTCCGACGCCGTGGTCATGAGCCATACGCAAAGGGCGTAATGGCGGATCGCGGGCGCGGATGAGCTTTTTTCGATACCAGGCGTCATGAAAGCCGATATTGAGCCGAGGAGATGACAATGTTGCAAGAAGGAAAGTCCGCGTCCGGTGATCGAATCTTCACACCGAGTGCCGACTTCGCCCAGAAGGCCCACGTCAGGTCGATGGACGAATATAAGAAGATGTACGACAAGTCCATCAGTGACCCCGATGGCTTCTGGGGCGAGATGGCCAACGGGTTCTTCTGGAAGGAAAAGTGGGACAAGGTCCGCGAGTACAACTTCGAGGGCTCCGTCTCCATCAAGTGGTTCCTCGGTGCCAAGACCAACATCACTTATAACTGCCTGGACCGCCACCTCAAGACCCGTGGTGATCAGACCGCGATCATCTGGGAAGGCAACGAGCCCGGCGAAGAAGCCAAGCTGACCTACAACGAGCTGCACGCCGAAGTCTGCAAGTTCGCCAACATCCTGAAAGCCGACGGCGTCAAGAAGGGCGACCGCGTCAGCATCTACATGCCCATGGTCAAGGAACTAGCCATCGCCATGCTGGCCTGCGCACGCATCGGCGCGGTCCACTCCATCGTCTTCGGCGGCTTCAGCCCCGACTCGCTGGCCGACCGCATCGTCGACTCGACTTGCCGGTACCTGGTGACGACCGACGGCGTGATGCGTGGTGCCAAGGCCGTCAAGCTCAAGACCAACGCCGACGCCGCCATGAATCTCGCCGCCACCAGGGGTGTCGACGTCAAGCACTGCGTCGTCTACAAGCGCGTGGGCGACAAGGTGCCGTGCGAAATGAAGGCCGGCCGCGACAAGTGGTGGCACGAAGTCATGGCCGACGCCTCGCCCGTCTGCGAGTGCGAGTGGATGGACAGCGAAGACCCCCTCTTCCTGCTCTACACCTCCGGCTCGACCGGCAAGCCCAAGGGTGTTCAGCACTCGGTCGGCGGATACATGCTGCAGGCCACCCTGACCCACAAATACGTCTTCGACTACCACGATGGCGACATCTACTGGTGTACGGCCGACATCGGCTGGGTCACAGGCCACTCCTACATCGTCTACGGCCCGCTCTGCAATGGCGCCACGACGGTCATGTTCGAAGGCATCCCCACCTACCCCGACGCCGGACGGTTCTGGGATGTCGTCGACAAGCACAAGGTCAACCAGTTCTACACCGCTCCGACTGCTATCCGCGCACTGATGCGTGAGGGCGAGTCCTTCCCGCAGGCCCGCGACCTGTCGAGCCTGCGCTTGCTCGGTTCCGTCGGCGAGCCGATCAACCCCGAAGCCTGGATGTGGTATCACAAGAACATCGGCCACGAAAACTGCCCGATCGTCGATACCTGGTGGCAGACCGAGACCGGCGGCATCCTCATCACACCTCTGCCCGGTGCCATCCCCACAAAGCCCGGTTCGGCCACTCTGCCGTTCTTCGGCGTCAAGCCCAGACTGCTGACCGCCGAAGGCGAGCCGATCGAAGGCGCCGGTTCGGGCGTGCTGTGCATCGAAGAGCCCTGGCCCGGCATGATGCGCACCCTCTACGGCGATCACCAGCGCTTCTGCGACACGTACTTCAGTTCGTACAAGGGCCTATACTTCACCGGCGACGGATGTCGTCGTGACGAAGACGGCTACTACTGGATCACCGGCCGAGTGGACGATGTGATCAACGTCTCCGGTCACCGTATGGGTACCGCCGAGGTCGAGAGCGCCCTCGTATCGCACCCCGCGGTTGCCGAGGCCGCCGTCGTTGGCTATCCCCACGACATCAAGGGCCAGGGCATCTATGCCTATGTCACGCTGATCGTGGGCCGCGAGTACACCGACGAGCTCAAGAAGGAGTTGATCAAGCACGTGCGGGCCGAGATCGGACCGATCGCCGCTCCCGACGTGATCCACTGGGCTCCCGGCCTGCCGAAGACGCGCTCCGGCAAGATCATGCGTCGAATCCTCCGCAAGATTGCCGAGGGCGAGCCGGACAAGGTCGGCGACGTCTCGACCCTGGCCGACCCGAGTGTCGTCGAGGACCTGATCAAAAAATCATAACGCCTGACTGCCGGCGAGCAGCCAGCGCTATTCTAGACTGCGGCGTCAGGCTTTCGGGCCTGACGCCGCACGCACAATTAAACAGCCGACCGCCGTATCGGTCGAAGAGAGGAGATAGCATTGTCAGAACAAGGTGCGCTTGATAAGCCGGTGATGAACCGCTGGCTGGTTGTCGTGGGGGCGATCCTGATCCAGTTGGCGTTGGGAGCCATCTACGCCTGGAGTGTCTTCACCACGACACTGAAGGCCAGTCCGGAAAATGGGGGTTACGGATTCTCCGCCACGCAGACCCAGTGGGTCTTTTCGGCCGGGCTGGCGACATTCGCGCTCGTGATGCTGTTCGCCGGTCGCTGGCAGGCCAAGGTGGGGCCGCGAACCGTGGCGATGGTAGGCGGCGTCGTGCTGGGGGCCGGGTACATCCTCGGTGGCTTCATCGGCAAGACGTTCGTGGCGCAACTCATCTGTATCGGCATCATCGGCGGTGCCGGCATCGGATTGGCGTACGTCGTGCCAATCGCCGTGGGCGTCAAGTGGTTCCCGGACAAGAAGGGCATGATCACCGGCCTGGCCGTCGCCGGCTTCGGATTTGGCGCCACCATCTGGGTTAAGCTGGCCGGCAGTTGGGTATGGGACGGTGGTTTGCTGGCGAAGGCTGACGGCCTGTTCGGTTTGCCGAGCGTCCAGGCGGTCTTCGTCATCTACGGCATCGCGTTTCTCGTTCTGGTTCTGCTGGGCAGCATGGTGATGGTAAATCCGCCCGCCGGCTGGAAGCCCGCGGGCTGGAATCCGGCGGCGCCAAGCGGCGGAGGCAAGAAGCTCGTAGCGGTCGCCGACCTGAATACCGGGCAGATGTTCGCCAAACCCCAGTATTGGGGCCTGTTGCTCATGTTCACCGGCTCAGCCCTCGCGGGGCTCATGGTCATTGGGTGCATTCGCCTGTTCGGCGTTGATAGCCTGATCGCTAACGGGGTTGTAACCGGCGACGGACTTGAGGATGTACGCAAGGCCGCCGGGGTCATCGCGGGCACGGCGATGGCCTGGTACGCGATTCTAAACGGCCTGGGCCGTATAGTCTGGGGCACCGTCTCGGACAAGATCGGGCGCAAGACATCGCTGTTCCTGATGTGCCTCATCCAGGGCGTGATGATGCTGGCGTTCTTCTACGTCGGCCGCACCGAACTCGGCCTCATCGTCGGCGCCTGCATCATCGGCTTCAACTTCGGCGGCAACTTCGCCCTCTTCCCCGCCGCGACGGCCGACGTCTTCGGCAACAAGAACATTGGCACGAACTACCCGTTCGTGTTCCTGGCCTACGGCATAGCCGGTATCGTCGGTCCGCAGATCGCCGGCTTCTTCAAGGATGCCGCCCCTGTGGCGGCGACAGTCGCGGAGGTCAGCGCGACGGCTTGGCAGACGCCCTTCATCATCGCAGGCGTGGCTTGTCTGGTCGCCGCCGTACTGGCACTCCTGCTCAAGGCCCCCAAGGCACACAGCACCTGATCAGAACCGGGAGCGTAAGCGACCGGCCCGTAGGACGGCCGACCTCCGAGTCGGCCGTCCTCTGTCTCGGGTGCCATGCCGACGGCTTCTCGCGTCGGCATGGCAATCTCGTGCATGCTCGCCGCCCAAGCAGTCAGGCTGCGTGCCACTGCTTCATGAGCAATCTCGAATGCAAAGCAAGACCCCCGCACCGCCGCCTAAACCGGCGCCGTGCGGGGGTTCTTTCGTTCCGCGAAGTCGTCTGTCTAAGCCACGGACTCTTCGGCGATCGGCTCTTCCTGGGGCTGCTCGGGCTCCGGGGCGGGCTGGGGCTCGGATGGGGCGGGCTCGTCTTCCGCATCACTTTCCAGCCGCGTCGCGTCGTGATCATAGCCGAGAACCTGACGGCTCAAGCGACCGTCGCTCTCCCTCGGCAGACACGCGGGCGTAACCACCGCACTGATCGGAAGCAGCGCGCCGTTAAGGACCGCGCGTGTGGGGCAATACGCCATCGCGACGTAGTCCTCCCAACCGCCACGGTAGACATCGTGCGGGCTGGTCTCATCCGTGCGGCCATGGCCCTTGTCTTCGAACGGATCCTCGAAGTACAGCGGCCAGTGCATCACGGCCCCGCTCTCGGCCGACACGACGACCGGCCCCCACCCACGATCACGAGCGGCGGCGGGCTGGAATCGCTCACGCACGTCGGCGCCGGTCGGCGAGTCCCACTCGGCGTTCACCGACGGCCCCGTCTCGCGAAACTGGTTGGGCGTGTGGGCACAACCACAGGTCAGGCAGGTCAGCAGCACGATCGGCAAGCCCGTTCGGGCCGCCACGGTCAAAGCGTTTCGCATTTTCATATCATCACTCATCGGCAGTATGGTCGAGCGCGTAATTCGCCGGTTCCTTCGTTATCGTAATGTCGTGGGGGTGAGATTCAACCGCGCCGGCGCCCGTCACACGAACAAATCGGGCATCGCGGCGGAACTCCTCGATGTCTTGCGCCCCGCTATAGCCCATCCCCTGACGCAGACCGCCGACGAGTTGCACGACGTATTCGCTGAGCCGGCCGCGATACGGGACGCGTCCCTCGACGCCCTCGGGCACCATTTTCTGAGGCTGATCGGCCGCCTGGCCGTAGCGTTCGGCACTGCCGCGAACCATCGCCGCCACCGAGCCCATGCCGCGGTATTCCTTGAATCGGCGGCCTTTCCAGAGCACGAGTTGGCCCGGAGATTCGTCCAGCCCGGCCAGTAGCGAGCCCAGCATGACGCTCTGAGCCCCGGCCGCGATGGCCTTGGCGATGTCACCGCTGTAGCGAATGCCGCCGTCGGCGATGATCGGAACGTCGGCCGCCGCCGCGCACGAGAGGATGGCACTGATCTGCGGGATGCCCGCACCGGCCACCACACGCGTCGTGCAAATGGCTCCGGGACCGATCCCGACCTTGATAGCGTCGGCCCCAACGTCCACCAGATCCCGAACGGCTTCCGGGGTGGCGACGTTGCCGGCGATCACGTCGATCGAGTACTGGCTCTTGAGCTTGGTGACCGTTTCGATGACTGGATCGCTGTGGCCGTGGGCCGTGTCAACCACCAGCACGTCCACGTCGGCGGCGATGAGCTGCTCGGCACGCTCGTAGTCGTGGACGCCGATGGCCGCTCCAACACGCAGCCTGCCGCGATCGTCGGAGCAGCGGCAAGAGAACTCACGCGAGCGCTCGATGTCACGCATCGTGATAAGGCCCGCGAGCTTCCCTTCCGGGTCGACCAGCAGCAGCTTCTCGACCTTGGCCTGTCTGAGGATATCTTCGGCGTCGTCGAGCGTGGTGTGCGGCGGAGCCTGCACCAGGTTCTCGGAGGTCATCACGTCGGCTATGCACTTGTCGGCCGGTTCGAGGAATTTCATGTCTCGGCGGGTGAGGATTCCGACCAGTTTGCCGTCGTCGGTTGTGATTGGGATGCCGCTGACGTTATGCAGGCTCATGATCTCGTTGGCGCGAGCCACGGACTCGTCGGGTCGCATGGTGATGGGGTCGAGGATCACGCCGCTTTCGGAGCGTTTGACTTTGCGCACCTCGCGCGCTTGTTCTCTGACGCCGAGGTTACGATGGATGATCCCGATGCCGCCTTCCTGGGCGAGCGCGATGGCGAGCGCCCCTTCGGTGACGGTATCCATGGGCGCGCTGACCAGTGGGATATTGATCCGGATGTTGCGCGTGAGTTGGGTGCTGACGTCGATATCGCGCGGATGCACGCGCGCCCGGCGAGGAACGAGCAAGACATCATCGAATGTAAAGGCTTGGCCGGCGATCTTCGAGGCGTGTATTTGGTCTTCCATGTTGCAGATATACTGGACGCCCCCCCAATCGTCAAGCGTCCCTCCCAATCGTCAATCCCCACCTGTTGTGGGCCCCGTGTTGTGGGCCCCGTGTTGTGGAACCCGTGTTGTGGAACCCGTGTTGTGGGCCCCGTGTTGTGGGACCCGTGTTGTGGGCCCCGTGTTGTGGGACCGGTTTGTAACCGGTCAGCGCGTACGATGGACGGACGCTCCCCTGTTCAGCCCCGCCCAAACCCAGCCCCGGCGACCCCATGGCAGGATGCGCCTTGACGCA
>CAZUCH010000052.1:0-11584 GCA_964619045.1 uncultured Planctomycetales bacterium
GTGCGGGATCGGCTGGAACGGGTGCGCATCTTCGAGCAGGGCGGGGTGTGTCCGTGGGACGGCGAATCCGAGTTGAAACTCGCCGAATATGATTTGTCCGAACTGCGCTCGATCCAGGATTGGTATCTACGGTTCGAGCTGGCCGCGGTGGACGGGGTGGCGGAAGTAGCGCCGGTCGGCGGGTTCGTGAGACAGTACCAAGTGGTGGTCGACCCCGACCGCTTGCAGGCTTATCACATCGCGCTCAAGGAGATCCGCAACGCGATCCAGCGATCGAACAAGGACGTCGGCGGTCGCGTGATGGAGATGTCCGAGACTGAGTACATGGTGCGCGGACTCGGCTATCTGGGCAGACTTACGCCGGAGCAGATAGCGCGAGCGCGAGAAGAGGGGCGGCCGCTCTCGCGCGTTCGGTCGCAGCAGGCGATCGAGGACCTGAAGCGGATCGTGATTCGCGGCAATCCCGACGGGCCGCCGGTGTATTTGCGTGATATTGCCGACGTGCGGCTGGGGCCGGACCTGCGTCGCGGTCTGGCGGAGTCCGACGGCGAAGGCGAAGTCGTCGGCGGTATCGTGGTGATGCGTTTCGGCGAGAACGCCCTCAAGGTTATCCAGAATACCAAGGAGAAGATCGACGAACTGCGCGCCGGCTTGCCGGCCGGTGTCGATGTCATTACCGAGTACGACCGCTCGGCGTTGATCGAGCGCTCGATTGACAACCTCACGGAGAAGCTGATCGAGGAGATGATCGTGGTCGCGATCGTCTGCACGATCTTCCTGCTGCATTTCCGTAGCAGTTTCGTGGTGATCTTCGTCTTGCCGACCGCGGTGTTGGCCAGCCTGGTGGTTATGCACGCTCTGGGCATCAACGCGAACATCATGAGCCTGGGAGGCATCGCAATCGCCATCGGAGCGATGGTGGACAGCTCGATCGTGATGGTTGAGAACGCGCACAAGCACTACGAGCGCGACAAGGGTAAGAAGCCGCATGCCGAGATTATCATCGACGCCGCGAAGGAAGTCGGGCCGACGCTCTTCTTCAGCCTGACCATCATCATGGTCAGTTTTCTGCCGATCTTCGTGCTGGGCGAACAGAGCGGGCGGTTGTTCAAGCCGCTGGCGTATACCAAGACCTTCGCGATGGGGGCCGCGGCGATCCTGGCGATCACCGTCGTTCCAGTGCTGATGATCTACTTCATCCGCGGGCGCATCCCCGACGAACGGACCAACCCGATTAGCCGCGTTTTGCAGCGCGTCTATGAGCCGTTCTTCCGGTTGGCGATGAAAGGCAAGTATGTGACGCTGCTGATCGCCGCTCTGCTGGTATGCAGCGCGGTGTTGCCGCTTCAAAAGTACATCTGGGGCCGGCAAGTGATCGGCGACAAGTTTCCGCTGCTCAAGCTCGACAGCCAGATTGGCAGCGAGTTCATGCCGCCGCTGGATGAGGGCGACTTGCTATACATGCCGACGACCGATCCCGGCATCAGCATCACCAAGGCCCGCGAGCTGCTTCAGCAAACCGATGCGCTGATCAAGACGTTTCCCGAAGTGCATCACGTCTTCGGCAAGATCGGGCGAGCCGAGACGGCCACCGACCCGGCGCCGCTGGCGATGATCGAAACCACGATCATGCTCGAACCGGACAAGAGCAAGTGGCGCACGCGTGGCTTCGGGCGCTGGTTCTCATCGTGGCCGGAGTGGGCCAAGACGTACAGCGGGCTGGATTACTTCTGGCCCGAGAGCCGGCCGATCACGATCGACGAACTGAGCTACGGCTGGGATGAGCCGGACGGGACGCACATTGCGGGGCTGGACGACGTGGTTTCGTTCCCCGGCCTGACCAACGCCTGGACGATGCCGATCAGGACGCGTATCGACATGCTCAGCACTGGCATCAAGACGCCGGTGGGGATCAAGATCATGGGCGACGACCTGACGGTTCTGGGCGCTCTGGCCGAGCGCATGGCCGCCGAGGTGCGCGGGCTGCCCGATGTGCTGAGCGCGTATCCGGAGAAGACGGTCGGAGGCAACTACGTCGATTTCAAGATCAATCGCGACGAGATTGCTCGCTATGGCCTGCACGTCGCGGATGTGCAGGATGTCATTCTGACGGCCCTGGGCGGCATGAACATCGCATCCACGGTCGAGGGGCTGGAGCGTTACCCGATCAATCTGCGTTACAAGCGCGAGCTGCGCGACAACATCCCGGCGCTCGAGCGGACGCTGGTGCCGACTCCGTCTGGCGCCCATGTGCCGCTGGCTCAGCTTGCGGAGATCGAGATTCACAAGGGACCGCCGGGCATCAAGAGCGAGAACGCGCGCAAGACCGCTTGGATCTACGTCGATTTGACGACCAGCGACGTCGGCGGCTGGGTCGATAGTGCCAAGCTGCACATCGCCGAGCGTGTGGAAATTCCCGCCGGCTACAGTTTGGTGTGGTCCGGGCAGTACGAGTACATCCAGGCCGCCAACCAGCGGCTGATGATCGCGGTGCCGGCGGTGTTCGTTCTGATTGTGCTGTTGCTGTACCTCTCGCATGGGAGTTGGTTTGACACGTGCGTGGTGCTGCTGGCGGTGCCGTTCAGCTTGATCGGGGCGGTGTGGTTCATGCACTTCGCGGGCTACAACATGTCGCTGGCGGTGTGGGTCGGTCTGATCGCACTGGCGGGGCTCGACGCCGAGACCGGCATGGTCATGCTGCTGTACCTGCGCAACAGCTTCGATCGCTTCAAGGCCGAGGGTCGCATGACAACCAACGCCGATCTGAGGGCGGCGATCCACGAAGGGGCTGTACTGCGGATTCGCCCGAAGACGATGACTGTCATGACCACGATGCTGGGCCTGGTCCCGATCATGATTGGCACTGCGGCCGGATCGGATGTGATGAAACGCATGGCGGCGCCCATGTTCGGTGGCTTGCTGACTAGTTTCGCGATGGAATTGCTGATCTACCCGGTGATCTTCCTGGTGGCCAAGCAGTTCGAGCTGCGACGGCTCAACCGCAAGGCCGCGTGATAGAGGCGGCCAGATGCTTCCCGGCGTTCGCATCGAGCTTGTCCGGCATTTCCACTGCCCGCCGGGTCCGCGTATGATGTCGCGCGATGGTCATCGAGGTATACACGGGATCGCGTCCGGGTCGGCCGCAAGCGCTGGCGGTGCTGTGCGCGCTCACGTTGGCTGGGACGCTGGGATTGGCCTGGGCGCAGGTGCACGCGGCCCGGGCTCTGGGGCCGCAACAGCGTGTCGGCGATCTCCCGCTGCTCGTACGGCTGCCCAAGGACTGGCAGCAGGATCCGCGCGACCCGACCCGCTTCCTGCTGCCGACGCGCGACGCCGACCGCCGCAAGTTGTTCGGGTTCGAGCGTGGCATCCGGTTCGAGTTTGAGCGGCTGCCTGGTTACGAGCCGCTGGAGGATTCCCTCAGGCGACTGGAACTGGACGACCGGTCCGCGCTGGCGACGTTGCGCGCCGCACGCATTGGTGGCCACGCCGGCGTAGAGGTCCGGCGAGTGTCGCCACAGGTAATTGGCCGGGCGGTGGTCAAGCGTGAGACGGTCATCCGTTTCGCCAGTCTGCCGCGCGGCGAGATGATCATGGTGACGTATGATGCCCTGATCGAGCTGCGGCCGGCCGACTTGGCGATCATCGACGACGTTTGCGATTCGCTGGTGATTGATGATCCGACGATCACCGGCGATTCCGCTGATTTCCTCGCGCAGGCCGGCTTCGAGCTGGACCTTGACGCAGGTTGGCAGGTCGTCGGCGCCGACTTCCCCGGCGTGCCCGCTGTGTACATCGGCGGCACGGTTCAGGGTGCTCCGGCGTGGTCGCTGGGCGTGTATCGGAGCTGGCTGGCCGCGGAGCGCACCGGACGCGACCTGCTGATCGACCTGGCGGCGGACAGTTGGCTACTGCTGGACGACGCCGAGCAGGTTATCGCGGATGAACAGCGCGACGACGGCGCGACCGTGACCACGGCCCTTCGTCCACAAGGCGTTGCGGGGACGCGGCTGTGCGGAGCCATGGTCGTGACGCAATCGGCCCGACGAGTGGCGTTGATCGTGGTGTTCGCCGGACCGGAGGGGGTTGAGCCCGGCTTGGCGGCAGCGCGCCGAGTTGCCGAGACGATCAAGATGACGACGGTTGATGCTATTCCGCCAATTGCGGACGCCGAGCGGGCCGGCGTGGAGTTGATGGAGCGCTTGCACGAGAGTGGACCTCAATCGCGGTGGGGGGCTCAGAGCGTGGAGACGACTTATCGGGAGGGCGGCGGTCGTGAGATCCTGGTCGCCACGCGGGCGGTTGCGGCGCGCGGCGCCGGTCGCGGCTATGAGGGTGTCGCGCTCAAGAAGGTGGGCCGCCGGCAAGAGAGCACCAGTTGGCGCATTGATGCCGGGGCCGAGGCGTATGCGTGGGAGGCCGAGTTCTTCATCGGACATACTCCGGCACAAGTGTCCGAGCAGCGCGGTCGTGACGGTGCGGTGACGCGGCGGCTTGTGTTGGACACCAGTCGCCGGTCGCCGGCGCGCAGCATGACTTTTACGCCGGGGCCGGGCTTTGTTCCATTGCCGGCGGAGTCGATCATTGCCGGCTGGGCGGCGGGCGGGCTGCCCGAGGCGGCGATCGTGGAATGCTCGTCGGCGCTTGGCCAAGGGGCGCACACTCAACTGCTGCACAGGTTGGCGGCGGACGGGGAGTACCCGCGCGTGCTGGTTCAGCGCGACTACTGGCCGGTGGGCCGAATAGAGGCCTACGATGAGGAGCGGGCAACGTTGCATTATGAGTTGCGGCCAAGTAAGGAGTATCGGCGGGTTCGTTAGGACATGTCTGATGGTTTGCGTGTCTGTGCCCCACCCTTCCGTTGCGCTCAAGGGTGGCACACCCCCAGCAGCCCGTCGCTGACGCTCGCGGTTCTGATCTTGGCGGATGATGCGTCAAGACGGATTACTGACCGGCTGCAAATTGGTCCCCCGGATTGGCGGCTTGAAGTGGACTTCTCGGTCTGCGTACAATGCCAAGCTTAGTAACATGGCGCTGGGGGAAGAGCGTAGTGTGCGTACTATGAGCCTGACGTCGTCAACTCTGTCTTCGCCACCGGCCGCAGTCGAGCCGGAGCGGGGTTACGTGGTCGACTCCCCGGGCGGGGGTGAGGTGGCGGAGTCTGAGTTCGATGGGCTGACGTGGACGCATCGTGCGAGCGCGGGCTCCTTGCTGGGAGCGGTTCCGGCGGCGGTTTGGTCGTCGCCGGAGGCCCAGGGGTGGCGGCGTGTCAAGCACAACGCCCGCCGCGATGTCTGGCGGGCCGAGGTTGGCGGGGGGGTGTATTATCTCAAGTACTACTTCCCCGATTCGCTGTGGCGTTCGCTGGTGCGGCCATTCCGGGCGCCGGCGTGCATCGAGGAGTGGCGCTGCGGGTTGTATGCCGAGGAGGGGGGCATACCGGCGGCTCGGCCGTTGGCTTATTCGGCCAGTGTTAGGCGTGGGGCCGCGTTCTGTGCCTTGCTGGTGACCGTGGGCGTCGAGCATGCGTCGCCGTTGGACGAGTTCTGGCTGCGCCTTCAGTCTGATGATGAGCAGTCTCGCCGTGTGGCGGATCGTGAGCAAGTTACCGAGCTGTTGGCCGAGATGATCGCGCGTGCCCACCAGGCGGGCTTCGAGCATGTCGATATGCACGCGGCGAATATCCTGGTTCAGACATTGGCTCCACGCCGCTATCGCACCGTCCTGGTTGACCTGCAAAGTGCCCGCTGTGACGCCGCGCTGAGCGACCGGGCGGTTGTTCGTAACTTGGCGCAGCTCAACCAATGGTTTCGCAAGAACAGCGGCATCGGCGTGCGGCTGCGTTTCTTGCGGGCCTATCTGCGCTGGCGTAACGAGTGCGAGCAGTCCTGCGCGCATGGTCGGCCGCTCGGCATGACATTCGCGCAACTGGTCGCCGCTCTGCGCGACGCGGCCCAGCGGCAGGCCCAACGTCTCGGGGCGCAGCGTGATCGGCGCGCGTTTCGCAGCGGCCGCTATTTCTTGCGGATCAAGGTTGCCGGCGGCTGGCGCGGAATGGCCGTGGTGCGCTGCAAGCGCCCTCTGCCAGAGTCGCGCGCCTCGACGCTCATATTCGCGCGGCACTGGTGGCGGGAGCAGTTGGCCAGGCCGCTGCACTGGTTTGATGACGAGTCTTCACAGGCCTGCAAGGAGTCGCATTCGGGGGCTGTGCGGCGGGCACTGCTGCAACACGACGGCAAGTACCTGCCGGTGATCATCAAGCGCCCGCAGCCTCGCAATTGGCGCCGTCGACTGTCGCAGATCTGGGGGCCTTCGCGCAGTCGGCGTGGATGGGGCATCGGCCACGCCCTGTTGCATCGCGACTTGCCGACCGCTCGTCCACTGGCGATGCTCGAGCGGCGACTGGGCCCCTTGGTGCTCGACAGCCTGCTGATTACCGAAGCGCTGCCCGGCTCGTGTGATCTGGAGAGTTTCTTGCAGCGCGAGTTCGAGGAGCGGTCGCCGGCGGAGTGGGTGCGACTGAAGCGCCGACTGTGCGAACTGCTGGCGACGCAACTGCGGCGTTTGCACGAACGAGGCTTCCGCCATCGGGATTGCAAGGCCAGCAACATGCTTGTCGTGACGCACCCGGAGCTGAAGCTGCTATGGATCGACATGGACGGGCTGCGTTTGGCCCGATCCCAGACGCCACGGCAGCAACTGCGTCCTCTAGCGCGTCTGGACGTCAGCCTGCGTGATCTGCCTGGGCTGACGCGGACCGACCGCGTGCGTTTCCTGGAGCTCTACCTGGCCGGATTCGGCGCCGCGCCCGACGCCTGGCGCGCGCTGTGGCAGCCCCTCGCGGCCGCGGCGGGGAACAAGCTGGCAGCCAAGATTGCCCGCCGAGAGTGGAAATTGAAGCATTACGGACGCGAGTAGCGTTGTCCGGCAGCCAGAGTATCGGGGGCCACCTATCGACCGCCCCTGTCTAGTCCGTCCCCGGCGGTGCCGATATAGTGTCGTGCCCACTACTTCGACTGAGGAGCTCGAACAGCATGCCTGCACCACCCGTAACCGTCACGCGGATGCCCGATCACCTCTTCTCGGATGATAGGCGGGTAGTCACGCGTCCCTTCATTCCGGGCAGCTCCAATCGCGTCCAGGCGATCATCAACCGCGTACTGCACATGGGCGACGATACCGCCACGACAATGCTAGCACGCCTGCTAAGCGAGTTTTCCAGCCGTCACAAGGATCTCAAGAGTGTCCTACTGGACCAATTCCAGAGTGTAGCTCACTTCATCGGCGATCCCGAGAACGTACCGATTGGACGCCGGCTGTTGATTGGAGCCTATTTCACGATGGAGTACTCGGTCGAGGCCGCCGCTCTGTTCAACCCGTCGATCGTCCCGCATCCCGACCAAACGGACGTACCGTCGGGCGCTCTGCGTTTCATAATGAGCCTGCGGGCGACGGGCGAGGGACACGTTTCCTCGGTGGCCTTCCGCACGGGGATGGTAGACGCCGCCGGCTCGATTGAGTTTGCTCCGATTAGCCGCTTCGTCGAGGTTGCCAAGCAGGTCAGCGACCGCGTTTACCACAGGCACACGTTCTTCCTGAAACTTATCGAGATGGGGGACTACAACGACATCACCGGCATCGTGCTCGATGGGTTGGCGGAGGAGTTTCACTACGGTGACTTGGTGAAGGCCATCGAGGCTGCCGCGAATCCCGAGCAGGATGCCGAGCTGTACGAGCAGACCGCCGACCGTATTCGCTGGCTGGCGCGCTCGAATTATCGACTCGCGTTCCCCGAGGATTGCGACGTGTCGGAGGTCGTCATTTTCCCCGTGACCGAGAACGAGAGTCGTGGTATCGAGGACGCGCGGTTCGTGCGCTTCGTCGAGAACGACGGCTCGGTCAAGTACTACGGGACTTATACGGCCTACAACGGGTTCAACATCCTGCCGCAACTGATCACCACAACCAACTTCACCGACTTTGATATTAGCACGCTGAACGGCAAGTACGCCCAGAACAAGGGGGCGGCGCTGTTCCCACGCAAGATCGGCGACTGGTACACGATGGTCGCGCGCGTCGATGGCGAGAACATGTTCATCATGCAATCGAGCAACATCCGCTTCTGGAACGACGCGACCGTGCTCCAGACGCCCAGATATCCCTGGGAGTTCGTGCAGATTGGAAACTGCGGCTCACCGATCGAGACCGAACAAGGGTGGTTGCTGCTGACCCACGGCGTCGGGCCGATGCGGCAATACTGCATTGGGGCCAGCCTGCTGGACCTGAACGACCCGGCGCGCATCATCGGGCAGACCCGGGAGCCGCTACTGGTTCCCAACGAGCGCGAGCGCGAAGGCTATGTCCCCAACGTGGTCTACAGTTGCGGCGCCCTGGCTCACAACGGCGTCCTGGTGATGCCATACGCCATGTCGGACTCAGCCACGAGCATGGCCACCATTCCGATGGGCGAGTTGCTGGCCTACCTGAAGCAGTAGTAGGCGGGCGACGCGCGGACCGTTCCGCGCGCCGCCGTGCCTGACGAGTCTGCAATCAGCTACCGATCAGGCCCACGAATGGGTCGATGTCGTCAAAGTCCACGGCTCCATCGCTGTTGCAGTCGGCATTCATCCAGCGGCAGTGCGGGTATGCCTGGTAGTAGCTCAACGGGCCCGTGAGTGCCGCGACGAAGGGGTCGATGTCGTCGAAGTCCACGTCGCCGTCGCCGTCGGTATCCCCGGGGATCCAAGTGCCGACGAAGGCGTCGGGGATGCCGCTGATGCCGCCGACGTTGTTGTCGACCAGGGCCGGGTCACCGATGCCGAAGGAGACGGTGGCCGATCCCTCGGGGCCGTCCACGTACGTGATTCCGTGCCAGCCAATCTGGAGGAAGACGGTTCCGGCAATGCCGTCGGGCACAAGCCCGACATCCACTTCTCCGAACAGGATGTAGCCGTCCACGACGGTCTCGTACTCATTGCCGAGGCCGAATTCGCCCGAGAGCGCAGCGGCGTTGCCGGTCGGATCGAGCATGAGATCGCTAAGCTCAGACCAGCGATAGTAGCTGCCGAAGTAGGTTGGGTTGTATATCTCGGCGGCCGCGGTGGCGTCGCCATAGGTCACAAGGCCGAGGCCGATTCCGTTCCAAACCTGCCCCTCGACGACCTGGGCCCAGATGTACAAGGTGCCGGGATCGGCCAGCTCCGGGTTCTGGGGCGAGCCGGGGGTAACGTCCGAGGTGCTCATGATCAGACGCAGGTCGCCGGGGCCGGGGCCGGCGGGGATGCCGAAGTGCGGGTCGAGAATAACCTCGACCATGATTGCCTCGATGAACCCGTGGATGTCGGCGAAGCTCAACATGCCATCCCCGTTCGTGTCGCCGGCCATGATGTCACAATCAGGGAATAGCTCGTGGTAGGCCTCGGGGGGGGCGCTGAGGGCAAAGACGAACGCGTCGATGTCGTAGTTATTGACCAGCCCGTCGCAGTTCATGTCGCCGAGGATGGGCGGCGTCCTGAAGTCCATCTCGGTGACCGAGGTTGGTAGCCGCATGGTAAGCTCGCCCGGCATCCCACCGGCGTCCTCGTACACCAGAACCAGGGCGGCGTGGGCGGTCGCATCCCAGTTGTAGACAAGCTGGAATTCCTCGGACTCGCCAGGAAAGACGAGGACGGGCTCAGGCGTGAGCCACTCGGCGTCGTACCAGAAGGGGCCGTCGCCGTCTAGAACCTCGAAATCGGCGTAGGTTTCGTAGGCCGTCTTGCCGGCGACCTCGATCCAGATGAGGTCGATGTCGGTGGTATTGGTCACGGTTAACACGGGATCCTCGCCCATACGTGTCCAACGCACGAGCGGCGGCGTGTATTCGCCGACTGGCAGACCCTGGTACAAGGACATCAGGTTGATCCCCTCGATCGGACCGCGGTCGGCATAGCTGAAACCGACCTGCCACCAATCACCCGGCTGGTACTCAGGGCCGAACCACTCGATGACGGTCATTTCCTCCGACAGGCTCTCCACCGAGACCTCGGGAAAGTCGAACGTGTCCTGGTAACGCAGGTCGAACTGGTCCCGGATCTGGATCTCCGCGGTCACCTCGTCGACCGGTCCTTGCCACTCCACCAACTCGTATTTCTGGAAGGTCAGCCAGCGGCAACTGATGTCGAGGGCGTCGAGATTGTCGTCGAATAGCAGCCCAATCTGGCTGGCCGTCGCATATAGGCTTCCGCCGAGCAGGTAGCTCGTTGCTGGAGCCCACGGACGCACGAAGTCGGTGTAGAACACGTCGCCGGGCGAGAGATCGTCTCCGGTTCCGAATGATCCGTCCGCACCCGCCAACGAGGGCGTACCGGGGGCCAAGGAGAACAGGGCCTCATCGGCACCGGGATCCAGCGTGCCCGACGGGAAGAGTGTGTCGGATAGCGCGAGGGCGTCTATGTCGTCTCCTGGGAGCAGTCCAATGTCGATCACTCCGTCGGCGAACAGTGCGAAACTATACGTGGGGCCACTTGTCATGAGGATGTCGCACGCCTGTGCCATGCCGGCCTGGACCGTGGGCGACCAAGTATCTAGTGAGAAGTAGACCTCAGACCCAAGATCGGGCGCGCCGTCGAGCGGCATGGCATCTATCCAAGCCGCGTCGCTCATCTCGAGGGCGTCGAGATCGTCCTCCTCGGGGCCGGCCATTGTGCCGGTGGAGGCTGGTGCCTGCAGGCCCAGCAGAACCTCATCGGCCTCCAGCGAGTGCGGCGTTAGACCAGCGGTGGGCATGAACGTGAACCACGAGCCGAACCAACCGATGGGTGCCGTCACGAACAGGTCGCCGGCCGCCTCGTCACCGGGGTCGCCGCCGCCGCTCGATGGGAAGGGAGCCATGACCCAGCCCGGAGGGGCCAGTTGGGATTGGGTTTCGAGGGCGGTGCCCGGTTGGCCGAGCGCGTGCGGATCAACGGAGAAGTGCAGCACATCGCCGCCGTCCATCCCGAATGAGAGCGCATTGATGTTGTCATCGATCATCAGACCCAGCGGTGGGGGCGGGGAAGAGATCGGCGGCCCCGCCGGCGGGGCGGCGTGGGGCCCGACGGGGAACGCTTGGGCGCCCGACATACGCAGCGCGTTGGTCATGTCGGGCAGCCTGCCGAAGAGCCCCGAAGCCTGGAGGATCTCCGCTTCGGTCGCAAACCCGTGGCCGTCCACTCCCAGGCTGAAGACGTCGTTGGGGGACACTTGGACCGTATTGATGCCTTCGGCCGGGTTAGCTGGCGGGCCGAGCGTGCCCCGCAAGGGGTTGGTCAGTCCACCGTCGACCGAGAAACACACGGGGACGTCGAGTTGGTGAAGTTGGGGCCGCGGCCCGGTTGTGAACGTGCCGACGAACGCGCCGGAGCGCTGCGGAGATCCACACTCCTTGGGGTCGTTGGCTGCCATCGTGACGCTCGCGCCGGCCGGTGAGGGGATCTCGATTTCGTAAACGGTGTGCGGCATGTCGTCCAGTGGAGAGTCGATGTTCTGGAACGCGCATTGGACATCGTCGACGGGCTCGCCGTTCAGCCAGGCCTCCACGGTGTTGTCGCCATACACGCGGATG
>CAZUCH010000053.1:0-4263 GCA_964619045.1 uncultured Planctomycetales bacterium
GGCGGTCCGCGAGCGACTTCGAGCCCTGGGTTACATCGAGTAGTCGTAGCTTGACGCGATTTCGAGGACGGTCGAACCCTCGCGGGGAGAGTCCGCGCCACGTACACGGGCGGCGGGCCGGCCCGCCAGAGAACAAGTCAGGAGAAACACCCATGTGGAAACAAAAGTCACGCGATCTTCTTGTTGGAGTCGGCAAGGCGAGCCTGCGCAGCCGGCGAATCCGAGTCTGGGCGGCGGCCGTTCTGCTGATCGTGCTGGCGCTGGCAGTGCAAGCAGTCTGGCCCGAACTGAACCTGCTGCCCAAGCAAGAGGGTTCGTTAGGAGCCACTACCATCCTCGCTGTCTTCCTGGCGGCCATGTTTTGTGAGTACATCGACTCCAGCCTGGGCATGGGCTACGGGACGACGCTCACGCCATTGTTGCTGTTGGCGGGATTCGCACCGCTGCAAATCGTGCCGGCGGTTCTTTTGAGCGAGTTCATCACCGGCATCGGTGCCGGCTTGCTGCATCATCGTGATGGCAACGTGGATTTCCTACGGGACCGAAAGGCCAGGGGAACGGTGATCCTGCTATCGATGCTAAGCATAGTTGGGGCCGTGGCGGCCGTGACGCTCGCCCTGCGCATCCCGAAGTTCTGGCTGTCGGCGATCATCGCCACAATAATCCTTTCCGTCGGCGTGGTGATTCTAGCGACTATCCGTCGGCAACTGGCGTATCGTCGCAGCCACATCATCGCCCTGGGCGCCATTGCCTCGTTCAACAAAGGGCTAAGCGGCGGCGGGTACGGCCCCCTCGTGACCGGAGGGCAGATGGTCTCGGGCATGCCACCGAAGCAAGCCGTGGCAATCACCTCGCTGGCGGAAGGCTTGACCTGTTTCGTCGGTTTGACCGCCTACCTGTTGATGGGCGGCGGTCTGTACTGGTGGTTGGCCATTCCGCTGACACTGGGGGCAATTTTCTCCGTTCCCATCGCCACGCTGACGGTGCGTAAGGTATCCGAGGGATTCATGCGGGGCAGCGTGGGCGTGGTCACTTGCCTATTGGGTGTCCTCGCGTTTGTGAAACTTCTGGTCATCGGGTGACCAGTTCTTGGTCACATCGGCTCGCCCTCGCCCGTCGGCGCCCGCATTCCGTAAACATGCTGTGCGTCGGGATAAGCACCGCTGGTCACATCCTGGACGTACCGGCGCATCGCCTCGCGGCAGATATTCCCGACCTCGGCCAGAACCGGGACGAATCGCGGCGGCCGCGTCGGGCTGATTCCGAGCATGTCGTGCGTGACGAGCACGTGCCCGTCACAGGCCGGTCCCGCTCCGCAGCCGATCACCGGCACCGATACCGCCGCCAACACCGCCTGCGAAGCCTCGTTCGGCACCGCCTCCAGCAGCACCATCGAGGCCCCCGCGTCCACCATTCGGCGAGCGTCGGCGACGAGCTCGGCGATCGCATCAGGATCGCGCGCCTGAGCCCGATAACCATCGGGCGTTGCGACCTTCTGCGGACGCAACCCCAGATGGGCTATGGTCTCAAAACCGGCGGACGCCAGCCGCTCCATCCGTCGGCCGTGGTGCGACTCGGCCTCGAACTTGACCCCGTCACAGCCGGCTTCATCGCGAAACCGCCTGGCCGCGGCCAACGCAACCTCGTCCGAGCCCGCGAGAGCTTCGTAGGGCATGTCGCCGATCAGATAGACGTTTGGAGCGCCACGCCGAACGGCCTCGGCCAGCACGACCATCAGCGCTAGTGGCGCCGCGCGCGTGTCCGAGTGTCCGAGAATAACGCAGGCCAGCGTGTCGCCGACCAGCAGCGAATGAACGCCGGCGTCCTGCGCCATGGTCGCGGTCGGGTGATCGTAGGCGGTCAGCATCGCGAACTTGCGCCCCTCGGCCTTCATCTTCCGCAAGTCTGCGAGCCTGACACGCTGCACATCAGTGGATTCGACGCTCATGATGACGCTCCCTGGTACATCCAAGCGTAGACCAGTATCAGACGCCGGGCCGCGCGCCAACCTCAGTCGCAGCGATTATCGCACCGCGGCACGTCCGAACGCGATTATCCCGTTTTGTTGGGGGTCGGAGTTTCCATCGAGGCCAAACGATTGCCATTCTTGTAGTAGCGAAATGGGCGGTTTGAGCCGCCCGGAGTGCGTTGATGCGCAGGAGCAACGGGCCATGAACGTCGCGAGCATTGCAGCCGCCCAGAGTGCCACCGCCCAGACACGGGTGCGGGCCGGCATCTCAACATGGGCGTTGAAGGCAACACAGGAGTCAGAACAACAGGTACTAGCGTTGATCGAACAGGCGGTCGAGTCCGCCACCGCCGTTGCCGCCCCCCAGGGTGCGGCAGGCGGGCGGCTCGATGTAACTGGGTAACCCAGCGGGACACTGGCAGCGACCCAGCCTTCCAGCGGAGATGGCATGAGAACGGACACGGTAGACGTCTGCATCATCGAAGATGACGTTGCCGAACGTGCGCTTCTGTTCCGGCGTTTGTTGGACGCCGAGTACAGCGTGGTCGAAGCCGAGGACGCGGTAACCGGACTGGCCCAGATTCAGAGCCACCGTCCGCGCGTCGTCATCTGCGATCTGATGCTGCCGGGTATGAATGGCATGGAGCTCTGTCGTCATGTGCGCGCGGACCAGTCCCTCAGCGGCACGTATTTCATCCTGGTCTCGGCACACGATGCACGTGATACCAGGAACACCGCCTTGGGCACCGGCGCCGATGATTTCCTCGGCAAACCCTACGACTACGAGGAGCTCTCTGCCCGCTTGCGAAACGGCCTGCGAGTGAGCAAGCTCCAGGAGTGTCTGCGCCAGGCCGCGCTCACCGACGGCCTGACCAGTTTGTGGAACCACACCCAGTTTCGCGAGCTGTTGGACCGCGAGTTCGCACGCACGCGACGTTACGGCGGAGTGGCCGCCCTGCTGATGCTGGACATCGACCACTTCAAGGCCGTCAACGACACCTACGGACACGAGACCGGCAATCGCGTGCTGAAGGCCCTGGCCGACCACCTCCAGGAAACGGTGCGTGACACCGACATCGTGGCGCGCTACGGCGGCGAGGAGTTCGCCGTGATCTGCCCCGCCATCAACCTCGATGACGCCACCCAAATGGCCGAGCGGATTCGTCAGACGCTTCCCGACCGTGTACGGCTCGCGCAATGCCCGAATCTGGAGGTCACCGCGTCCATCGGCGTCTCCGTGACGACCGATCCACGCGCAACATCCGTTCACGATCTGATCGACCTGGCGGACCGCGCGCTCTACACAGGCAAACACGCGGGCCGCAACCGGGTCGTGCGCTGCGATGAGGTGGCCGACAGCTCCGCCACCACTGGAATCCAGCACACCGAAGTCAATCGACTCCAGAAGCAAGTAGTGTCACTGTCGATGCAGGCCAAGGAGCTGTGCCTGCAAAGCGTGTGGGCCCTCGTACAAGCTCTCGACGCCCGCGATCCACAGACAGCCTGGCACTCGCGCAACACGACCTTCTACGCAACCTCTCTGGCCGAGGCGGCGGACTTGCCGCCCGCGCTATGCACAGCCATCGCAAACGCCGCCATGCTGCACGACCTGGGCAAGATCGGCGTGCCTGACCGCATCCTCCAGACCAGAGACCCACTGGCCAAGGATGAAGCCGCGGTCCTGCGCCAGGTGCCGTTGTTGACCTGCAAGATCCTCGAGCCGCTACGCGTCTTCGAGACCGAGATTCTCATCATTCGACACCTGCGCGAGCGCTACGACGGGACTGGCTATCCGGCGGCACTCGCCGGCACGGGAATCCCCGTCGGATCACGACTGCTGGCCGTCGCCGAGGCCTTCGAGGCGATCACGTCCGACCGCCCGCATCGTGCTCGCCGGACTACCGGTGAAGCCATCCAGGCCATGAGGGCCGAAGCCGGACAGCAGTTCGATCCACAATTCGTCGAACTGCTCAACCGTGTTCTCGCCGAGCATGGGGGCAGATGGGCAGCCCGCATCCAGATGTCACAGCATGAACTGGACAACCCGCAATCCTCCTCGCCCGACTAGTGCATTTCACGCTCTTTCCGTAGCGGCCGAGGCCCCTGTCGGCCGTGGATTGCGTGATGACACCACGTCCGACACGTGGTCAGACGCCACACCCTCAAGTGTAATGCTCTAGGTGTCAGCCGCCGGCCCGCTCGCTCACGCTCGGGGTTCTGATTCGCGGGTGTGCCTCTTCTCTTGAGCAGCGCTTCTTATCGACCTCAGTCCATAGCACTCGGGCGGGCCGACG
>CAZUCH010000053.1:4363-11579 GCA_964619045.1 uncultured Planctomycetales bacterium
CTCTTGAGCAGCGCTTCTTATCGACCTCAGTCCATAGCACTCGGGCGGGCCGACGTGATCGGGCCAGACGCCGCTGGCTGCCAGGTACTGACGAATGTGAGCGCACAAGTGACACTTGTCCGCGTAGCCGCCGGGAAGCTCGCGATAGCCCAGATGACGTACGCGCTCCAGCAGTTCATAGCTACCCCCGGCAACCAGGGCCGCGATCACGGGGTGATTGGTCCAGTTCCTCGCCAACTCATGCCAGACCGCCTCGATACCGGCGATGGCTGGTGAGGGGCTCCCGGAGACCTCCACGCCACGTCGGCCCATTGCCTTGCCGCCGGGCGCAGCCGGCCCCGACGCGCACCGCCCCAGGATGATGCCGCCACAGGTTCCGGGAAAGATGTTCCCCAGCGGATCAATATGTACGTGCCGGCTGCCGAGTATCTCGCTCCGGCAACGCTGGCCCCGAAACTCGCTCGCGGGCCGGCATGGCCGCAAATGGGCCAGCCGTAACGCCGCCCGGCCCGTGAGACGCTCCGGATGGCGCTCCAGGGCTACCCGGAAGGCCTCTTCCTTGTCCGCCTTCGTCATTCGGCGGGTATCAACGGGCTCCTGGAAGAAGTCCCACCACCGGACCATGACGCGGCCGCGACCCAGCACCCGGCGAGCAGTCTCGACGCACCGTCGCACACGCTCGAAGGGGACAAACTCGGCGTGGAAGACATCCCAACTCACGACTAGCCGCTCGACACCCAGACCGTTGAGCAGTTCGAGGCGCGCACGCGCCAGGCCATCGCTCGTGGCCCAGAAGGCGTTGGTCTCCACCTTCTCGACCGGGCTCAGACCTGCGTCGCGCGCCCCCCGGAGAATGCCGACCAACCGCGGCCAGTCGCCGAACGGCTCCCCACCGGCCAAGTGGATACGCATGGTCTTGCCGTGCGCGCCAGCCAGCCGGTCGAGGCCGCGCCACAGATCCAGCGCGGCCTCAACACCCATGTCGCCGCCTTGCCGCGGACCGCCATGCACATAGCAGAAAGCACAACTGGCGTTACACCAATACGTTAACATCAGCCCGGCGAATTCCCAAACAGCCAATCGATCCCCGCCGGAATCACTCGTGGCACGCATTCCACGCTCGCGTTCGTCGTCACCAGGTTGCCCGTGATTCTCGTCCACGCCGCGCACTCCGCAAGCCGCTTCGCCGGCACACGTCCATTCAGCTCAATTCCACTCGGCGACGACCGAGTTGCCTGTCCCATCCTTCTTCGCGTATCCTACCATCCAATCCACGGAGAACGGGAGCCGCGATGCGCACTACGCAGTTGTTTGGATTATGCATGCTTGGAGCAACGGGAGTGGCAATGGCACTGGCGCTAGGCGGTTGCGTGGGCTCGACGACCGGCGGCAACGCGGACGATGGCGCTCGGCCCAGTGACGCCGCCCGCAGCTACCCGCTCGACTCGTTGCCGACATCGACCGTGACCATCGGCGACAACGTCTTCCGCGTGTGGGTCGCGTCCGAACTCGCCACCCTACCGCCCGGCGTGGTGACAACCGCGGTCCAGGAAGGCCTCATGCACGTCACGCCCCCGGAAATCGCTGACGACCAGGCCATGTTGTTTGTCTTCACCGACGAGCGTGTACGCGGCTTCTGGATGCTCAACACGATCACCCCGCTCGACATCGCCTACGCGCGGACCAACGGCGAAATCGTCCAAATCTGGCAGATGCCGCCGCAGACGCTGCGGACTTTCAGCTCGATCGAGCCGGTGATGTTCGCCCTGGAAGCCAAGCAAGGTACCTTCGAGCGCCTCGGAATCCAGGTCGGCGACACTATGATCATCCCCGACGGCGTCTTCCCAAGCTCGTCCGACGACTAGTTCCCCTACCACGCCGGCCCCACCCACCAGTCTGGGCAACGCCTCCGCACCAGGGATACACCTATACCGCTATTCCGTTTTCCCTGCGTTTTCAGGTGTTTACCCCCACATGCAATGGCCCGATAACGTGGGTATTAAAAACAGGGCGACGAAGCGCTCCTCGACCGTGACAACCCAGCCGGCGAGACCGGCCGGCACCTCGCGGCAACGTGCCAAGTGGTACTTGACAAACCCTAACAAATGCCGTACATTCATAGTGTGGATTCGCTGGTGCGAATGCCTCCAGAACGGCCGCGGGTGCTCAGGCCACGGAATGGGATGCCACGGAAGGCGCGTCGCCCGCGGAGGGGAACGCCCGTCGACGCGCGTGCGACGACGATGCGACTCCCCATCTTGTGAAAGAGGAATTCGAGATGATGACGCAGTCAGTACAGTGTGGCGAGCGTGCCCAAGACGAGCAGATTATCAGGATCCACCGCGTTTTGCCTTTTTTCGCGCCGGCCGAGCTTTGCCGGTTGGCCGACTACCTCGAGCAGGACGCTGCAGAGCGTCTTGAGCGCCCTGCACGAAAGCGCGAATCTCCTCCTCGCCGGCGCCCTCGTACTCGGCCTCCCACTCGCGTAAGCGATTGAGCGCCTGAAGGCGGATGCGCGGCTCCTCGACCATCAACAAGAGCCCCGCGGCGCAGAAACGGGTCACCCAGTGCCCCGAGTGCTTGGCCTCTTCGTACAAGTGCTTCATCGGCTCGTCGACCTGGAAGTTGATCTGCGGTCTGCGCGTGGCCATCGGCGTCCCTTTCAAGGATTGTGCGGTTTCCTAGACACACTCCCATTGTGCGCCTCGCCGCCACGTTTGCAAGTCCCCGCGGAGGGATTGTGCCTCCTACCGTCGCACAACAGCCGCACTCGGGCCGCGCCGCTCGTTGCCACGACCCGAGTGCTGCCACCCCGGCACGTCTTCGTGTAGAATCCACCAAACGTGCTTGTGGCTCCCGAGCCATGCAGGCGAATACTCGATGACGATCTCGCGCGACGACAACCAGCCCGAAGCCCGGCCGCCCGTGCCCGCACACGGTTCCGCCACTCCCAGCAGCGGCGACGAACCGACGCGTGCCTCGGGCAGCTCCAGCGATTCGCCCAAACGCCCGGGCCACGACCTCCCACTCGGCCCCAGCATAGCGGGTTATGTGCTGAAGGAGGAAATCCACCGCGGCGGCCAAGGCATCGTCTATCGCGCCATCCAGCTCGGCACCAAGCGGTTGGTCGCCCTGAAGGTCATGCTCGAAGGCCCATACGCCAGCGAGACCGCTCGCCGACGCTTCGAGCGCGAAGTCGAGCTGGCCGCCTCCCTGCAGCACGCCAGCATCGTCACAATCCTCGATTCCGGGCTCAGTCTCGGACGCCACTTCTTCGCCATGGAGTACATTGACGGCATCCGTCTCGATCGCTATCTCGCCCAACATCGCTGCTCGCGCGAGGAGACCGTCGAGCTTTTCGTGAAGGTCTGCGAGGCCGTCAACTACGCCCACCAGCGCGGCGTGATTCACCGCGACTTGAAGCCGCCCAACATCCTCGTTGACGCGCACGGCCAGCCGCATGTGCTCGATTTCGGCCTCGCCAAGCCGGCCCGTGAAACAGCCGGCGGCGACTCGACCATCAGAGTCCTCTCGACCAGCGGCCAGTTACTCGGCACGATCGCCTATATGTCACCCGAGCAAGCCTCCGGCGTTCACGACGTCGATGTTCGTAGTGACGTCTACTCGCTGGGCGTGGTTTTCTACGAGGCGGTGGTCGGCCAGCCGCCCTACCCGGTCGACGGTCCGCTGGGCGAAGTGCTCAACCGCATCGCCAATGCCGAGCCCGCATCGCCGCGCAGTTTCGCCGGGGCGACCTTCCCAAAGATCGACGACGAATTGTCGACGATTCTGCTCAAGACGCTGGACAAGGATCCCCACCGGCGCTACCAGACGGCCGGCGACCTGGGACGTGACTTCCGCCACCTGCTGGACGGCAAGCCGATCGAGGCCAAACGTGCCAGCGGCCTCTACATGTTCAAGAAGACGCTCCGTCGTTACCGCTGGCAGGCCTTCGGGGCCGCCATCATCGTGCTCGTCCTCATGTTCTTCATGGTCACGCTGGCCGTGCTCTTCTCGCGCGAGCGTGATGCCCGGCACAGCGCCGAGGATAAGAAGGAAGAAGCTCGCCAAGCCGTAATCAGCAAGGAAGACGCCCTGAGCGAGGCCCGCCACCGCACGCTTGAGGCCGAACAGGCCCAACGCAACCTGCGCCGAGCTCTGGTCGGCCTCCATATTCAGCGCGGCGACCTGGCTCTCGAACGTTCCGATCTGATCGACGCGCGTGAGAGCTACTGGCAGGCGCTGGATGTGGCCGCCTGCCCCGCCGCCATGTGGGCCCTGCGTCGTTACTACCTGCAAACGCCCGACAATATCGCGGTATTGTTGACATGCGAGGCCCACGGTCCCACCCGTCTGTCACCAGATGGCCACTTGGCCGCCGTGTGCAGTTCCCGCGATTCGATCTCGCTGCGCGAGGTTGCCACCGGTCGGCTGGTGGGTTGGGTTCACACTCCGGGACCGATCACGGAACTCCACGTCGGTGACGATGGAGTCCTGGCCGCGGGCGGCCCTGGCTGGGCATACGCCTGGCCGGCCGACACGCTCGTGCCCAGCGTCGCGGTCACGATGTCCGGCCCCACACAGCCACACGCTGTCTATGCGCTTGACGGTGCCCAAACGCTAGTCGTATCGCGTGGCGGACGCCAGATCAGCGTCCATCACGCCGACGGGCAGCCGGAGGCCGTGAGTGTCAGTTTGCGTGGCCGCATTTCCGGCATCCCCGCCTTTGCGCCTGATCGCGGCCTGCTGGCGATACCGACATCCGTGGGGCTCGAACTGGTCACGGTCACCTCCGGCGGCCCGCAAACCGAGGTCATCTGGACGGGACCAGACCCGGCCCGCGCTGCACGTTTCTGCGGCGAAGATCAACTAGCACTCCTCGCCGACGCGATCTACCTGACACGGCTCGACGGTGATGAGCGCGAGTGGACTCGCGTGGTTGACGCCGACCCCGACTGGGTCTTGTTCGACCTCGCGCCGGATGCGAGTACCGTCGTATACGGCACGCGAACCGGCACGGTGGGCGTCCTCAGCGGCGACCCGCCGACCGAGACTTGGGGTTTCAGCGTCGACGGGCTCGAACATCTGCGCCTCTCGCCGGCGGACCAAACGATCTTCACCGTGGACCGTAGCGGAACGCTGACCAACTGGACCGACCCCCAGCGGAAGGAACAGCGGCGCCTGGTGCGCCATTCCCCGGCCGCCGCCTGGGCAGCCGCGGCCGACGGCTCGATCGTGCTGATGGCCAGCGAGCGGGGGCAGGTCGTGGCCTATCACGCCGATCCGAGCCTGCCGCCGCATCCCCTCCTGCGCCCCCGTCTGCTGGCCTTCGGCGCAAACTCAGTCTCGCTGGCCCTCAGCGCCGACGGCCATCGAGCCCTGATCCGCGACCGATCGAGCCTGCGTTTCCTCGAACTGGAACCCTCCGGCGGGCGGCGTGTGGCAATCAACTGGAACCACCCGATGCTCACCGACCTGGACTCGGTCGCGATGAGCGGCGATGGTGAACTGGCGGCGCTGGTGGCGCGAACGGCTCTTGACGACCAGCAGCGAGTCGCTTTCTTCCCCTGGCCGATCGCCGAGGCCCAAGCGGGATCGCCGCCCGCGGCGCCAAAGGTCTACGCGCCATACGACTTCGTCGGAGCGGTCGTGCGTGACATTGCGTTTCTCCCCGGATCACACCGCCTGCTGGTGGCCCGCTCCAACGGCCAGTTGCTGTTGCTCGACCCGCCGACGACAACCGATGAGCAGCCCAACGCGGCTCCGCTGGGACATTCGGAGCTACCTGAACCGTGGCTGGAGTTGCCCGCGGCCGCCACGCGGATCGCCGTCAGCCGCACTGGAGAATACGTGGCGGCGGCCTGCGAGGACGGCATGGCGCGCCTAATCTCGGTTGGGCAGCAAAAGATACGGCACCAGATCGCCGTCGGCCCGCGCGTTAGCGCGCTGTCCTTCAACCCGCGTGACGACGTCCTGCTGATCCGCGCGACCGACGGGACCGTCCACCTGGTCGACTCGGCCACCGGAGAGCCAATCGCTGAGTGGCCCTTGCGAGGATCGGTATCGCTCCCGCTGGCCACGTGGATCGGAGACTCTGACGCCTTGCTCCTGGGCCACGGCAGCGCGGTGTACGAGCATCGCTATGCCGAGACCGACGCCGTGATCGAGCGCAGTCGCCTGGGAGCCTGGCAGCGTGAGATCGCCCGACACCTCGAGGCCGGCGAGTTGACCGTCGCGTGGGAGGCCGCCGTCGAATTGTGTACACGCGCGACTGATATCGGCGAGGCCGCACGAATCACGGTCCTTGAATCGGCGCTGCGACGCCGCAACTTCGAACTGCCGCCGGACTGGGCGATCAGCGCGTCGGCCGGGGCGCCGGCTACAACCTACCTCCGGCTGGGGCACGCGGCGTACGACGGCCAGCGTTTCGCGGACGCACGCGCGTGGCTACGCCAGGGCGTGACAGCCCTGGGCGGCGAGGTGGACGCTTCCACGCGCTGCCGGCTGGCGCAGTGCGACTATCTGGCCGAGGCCTACGACGATGCCGCCGCCGCCCTGGCCAAGGCGTTGCGGCAATCCGACCTCAGCCCCCGTGACGTGCCGACGATCCGCTTGCAGCGCACGGCGGCACTGGTGTTGGCGGGCCGGATGCACGACGCGCGCGCCGCCGCCAGACGCATCGCAGAGCCCGGCGGACTGAGCCGCGGCGGCGGTTTTGTCGCCGTGACGTTCGCGAGTGCGATCGCCCGCGGAATCACCGGCCTGGAAAGCGAAAGCCCGCAGGAGATGGCCCTCGACAGCCTCGTTGGCCAACTGGGCAAGCAGTCTCTGCTATACCGCGATGACGAACATTTCTTTGCCGGCGAATTGGCCCGACAGCGCGGCGATCCGAGCGAAGCGCTGGTACAGTATCAGCGCTGCATCGACCTGTCGCGCGACGAGTGGCCAGCCAACTGGGCACGCCACCGGCTCACGCAGTTGGCGGCCAAGAAGTAGTAACCCCGAGCGAGGTTGCATATGAACGTCCTGGTAATCGGTTCCGGCGGTCGAGAGCACGCCCTGTGCCACGCTCTCGCCCGTTCCCCCTCTCTGGCACAACTCTTCGTGCTCCCGGGTAACCCCGGCACCGCCCAACTGGGTACCAACATCCCCGGCGACCCCAACGACATCGAGCAGGCAATCGCGATTGCCCGGCGTGAGAAAATCGACCTGACCA
>CAZUCH010000054.1:0-11426 GCA_964619045.1 uncultured Planctomycetales bacterium
CCCTTAATCGTAGATCCATTTCCCTATAGTTTGCCTTTGCCCTACTCCTCTTAATCGTAGATCCATTTGCATGTTGTTTGCCCGTACCCTACTCCCCTTAATCGTAGATCCATTTCCCTATAGTTTGCCTTTGCCCTACTCCCCTTAATCTACGATCGCCTGGCTGGCGCATCAGGACACGTCGCCAGATGCCAGCGGCAAGGACGTCAAGCCGCAGATCATCAAGAACTACGACGGGCAGGACATCGTCTTGCCGGCCGACACGTCGAAGGTCATCAGGGTTGCCGAAACCTCCGGGCTGGCCGAACTCAAGGGCCTGACCGTCATCACGTCGGACGGGACGACACTGCTGGGGGCCGATGACAAGGCCGGCATAGCCGTCATTATGACCACCGCCGCCCAACTCATGGCCAACCCCGATATCAAGCGTTGCCCCATCCGTGTTGTCTTCACGGTTGATGAGGAAGTCGGTCGCGGATGCGACAAGGTTGACATCAAGAAGATCGACGCGATTTGTGCCTACACCCTCGATGGCGAGGGCGCCGGCGGGCTCGAGAACGAGACCTTCTCGGCCGACGGGGCGGTCGTCACCATCACCGGCGTCAATATTCATCCCGGGCTGGCCTACGGCAAGATGGTCAACGCCATTCGCCTGGCAGGCGAGTACCTGGAGATGCTGCCCAAGGAAGTATCGCCCGAGTGCACCAAGGACCGCGATCAGTTCATGCACCCGTACGGCATTGAGGGCGGCGTGTCTGAGGCCAAGATCCGCATCCTGCTGCGCAGCTTCGTGACCGCCGACCTGGCTGAGCAGGCCAAGTTACTCAAGGATGCCGCCGCCAAGCTCGGTGCGAAGTACCCGAAGGCCAAGATCGGCGTCGAGATCAAGAAGCAGTACCGCAACATGATCGAACATCTGTCGTCGGAGCCGCGAGCGGTCAAGTTGGCCGAAGAGGCCTACAAGAAGATCGGCCTCCATCCCAAGTACGAGTCCATCCGCGGCGGCACCGATGGCTCGCGTCTGAGCGAGATGGGGCTGCCCTGTCCGAATATCTCCACCGGCATGCACAACTTCCACTGCGAGATGGAGTTTGCCTGCCCCGAGCAAATGGAAACCTCGGTGAAGATGCTCATCGAGCTGGCCCAGTTGTGGGGGCAGGAAAAGGCCTAGCTCGCCCATAACAATCGGTACTTGAGCTCCGCTTCCACAGCGGAAGTGGGTGGCGCGCGTTATCGAGCGTGGGTCGCCCATTTTCGCTCTTCACGCGAACTCCCGATCAGGTTTGACTCGCACGCGACCCGTTTGGAACACTTGTATTACGCGAGACTCTGTCCTATTGGGATTGCGCGATGTCGATTGGTGCGGCTTCCAACCTATTCAGTCTGTTTGGCCTGTCGGGCACAACAACAGCCGGCAGCAGCGGGGGTTCCTCGTCGACACGGGGGTCACTTTTCGGACCAGCCGCGCAAGTCTCGTTGGGGCAGGGCTTCTCGGTTACCGGGCTACGCGACTACACCAGCCTGGGAAACGCCGGCGTGCCGCAATTCGACCTGGCCTCCGTTCTGGGAGCCGCCAGCTCGGCCGGGGCGTTGCAGGGCGCCGCGGTCTCTCCCGATCAGCAGAAGGCCGAAGAGCAGGCCATCAAGACGGCATTCGAGTACATCAGCCAGGGCTCGCTGGATGATGCCCGGAAGTTGATCAACAGCGTGCTCGCGCAGAACAAGACCAACTCGGCGGCCATCCACGCCCTGGGCACCGTCGAACTCTCGGCTGGGCAGTATGAGCAGGCGGAGCAGCTCTTCCTCAAGGCCCACGCCTTCAACCCGGCGGTGGGCTATGAGTTCGACGCCCGCAACGCGCGCATCCTGCAGGGCGACGATGACAAGGTCCTGTCCACGGCCCGTGTGATGGTCAAGTCGTCAACGCAGCGCGGCGAGGGCATTCGCATCCTGATGAACCTGGTCGGTCGCAGCCCCGAGAACGCCGCCGCACACATGTTGCTCGGCGACGCGATGCTTGACGAGGGCGACGGCATGAACGGGCTGACGCAGTTCAGCGCAGCCATCCGCGAGGCCGGTCCGGAGCTGCTGGGGCAACTCGAGGGGCGTCTGACGACCATAGCCGGCGAGATCCCGGACTCCTCCTATCTGCAACTGCTGGTGGGCAAGACGCAGTTGAAGCAGGAGCGTTTCGAACTCGCCATCCAGACCTTGGCAGGGGCGCGCACCATGGCCCAGGGCCAGGTTGGCTACGATCGCGACCTGGCAATGGCCCACCTCGGATTCGGGCGTGAGAAGCTCGGTCGGCGGGACATCAGCTCGGCGATGGCCTCATTCCAGCGGGCCAAGGATCTGATGCCGACCAACCGGGACGTAAAGATGGCGCTGGCCGAGGGGTATGTCGCCCGGGCCGAGCAGCATGGTCGGCGCAGCTCACATAGCGCCGCGATCGATGACTACCGCAAAGCCGCCGACCTGCTGAAAAGCACCGGCAGCGGCAGTGAGAAGTTACGCGAGCGTGCCGCCAGCGGTGCCTATTCGATCGGCCGCACCCTGGAGAACAGGCGGATCGCCGCCGGCGACGATATCGACGGCGAGGTCTTGGCGTATCAGGTGGCCTACGACCTGAACTCCGGCAGCAGCACCTACAAGAGCAAACTGGCCGAGGCGCGTAACGCGCTGGGAGCCCAGTTCGAGGCGGAGGGCGAGCTGAAGCAGGCGGCGTACGCCTATCGTCGGGCCTGGGATCTGTATAAGAACAACGACACGTACAAGCAGAACACGGTCAGCGCGTTCGTGGCCTGGGGCGACGATCGTCGGTACAACATGAACTACTCTGACGCGATCACGGCCTATCGCGAGGCCTACCAGATCGACACGTCGGACAGCGTCGTGAAGGACAAGCTGGGTGAGGCCTACAACGCGCGCGGCGTCGATCACATGTATTGGGAGCGTTGGACGGACGCGTTGGCGGACTTCAAGGAAGCTCTGCTGTTGTTCCCCGACAACGCCGAGTATCAAGCCAACTACGCCCTCGTCGAGCCCTGGGAGCACGAGGACTAGCCCAAGTCACGGAGCTGCGCCGATCAGGTTGCCGTGGTAGTGGCTCGTCGCGGCGCCGGCGCCCCACGGGTGTCAGGTACCCATGGCGTAGCTCTGACCACCAAAGTCGACCCCACCGCCGCCCTGGTTCTGCACGCTGACGATCTTCTTGCCTGGAGGCACCAGGAAAAGCAGGCCCAGCGAGGCCTCGTCCTGGTCCTGAAGCTCGCGGCGCAGGCCGTCATCGCGGAAATCGAGCATCCCGCGAAAACCCTCGCCCACCGGATCGGGCGAGAAGAACAACTCCACGTACTGGTCGCCCCCTCGAGGAACAATCGCGTAATACCCGGCCAACTCGTACCGGGTGCCATCTTCGTCCACCGCGAAGTACTGGTTGGTGATCGAACCGGCGAAGTTCAGCACCTCCCCCGGCAGCGACCTGGCCTTGCGCGGTTTGGTCTGCAACTGGAAGAGGCGCTTGCCGGTCGGAATCTGAAACTTGACGACTTCACTGCCACCCCCTGTCAACGCCGAGCGGTCCGTCGCGATGCGGCCGGAAACCAACAGACCGTTGAGCACGGTAACACCTTGACCGCGCAGGCTGGCGGATGACATCGCGAACGGCAGCTCATCGCGGTCACCGGTGAACTGCTGATCGACCGTGTCTATGAAGCGCGACGCGCCAGTCGCACCGGCAGCGCTGGCCCTGGTACGTGAGCGCCGGCCGCCGCGCCCGGTATCGGTCGGTGGGGCGACCAGCCGGTCGGTGGGCGCGGTGTCGGTGCGCGCCGCCTCTTCGACGGGGCTGCGAGCGAAGCGTCGATACTCGACGAAACGCGGCCGAAAGTCCTTGGGAACCTCGAAATAGGCGTCGATTGTCTGGTCGCCCCCCCCCAGCGAGAAGTTGTTGTCCACCTCGACAATGCGCAGATCCGTCCCCACGGCGGGATCGGCGCCACCCAGCAACTGGGCAATGTAGTGCTGCGGCTCAACCGCGCCGGCAGGGCCCGGCACGTCACCAACCAGCCGGATCATCGAGGGCCGAAACCGGTGCGCGGAGGTCTTCTTCTGCCAGTCGGCCGCGTCGCCACGCAACGCCAGCCGGAAGCCCAACAACTTGTTGTCCACGTTGCTGGCCAGCGTGTACGCCATTGGCTCATAACTGGGGTTATCTCGCCTGCGCGTGGGGGCCGACGGCCGATACTGGGCATCGGCGGCGGTAATCGGTCGCGTCTGCTCCCACCAACGCTCGACACGCAAGCCCTTGGTGCCGAAGCCGTCGTGGTTATCATGGCGCGCCGGTGCGGTCTGCGACTCGTGCTGAATGTTGTTGCCGCTCCAAAACACCCACTCGGGATAGTCTGGGTAGACAGTCTCAAAAGTCGTTCCGCCCTTGAGGCTCCCTTTGCTGAGCATGTTGAACAGCCCACAAGCGAAGCCATCGGGAGTGAGCCACAGGTCACTGCGCACAAACTCCACGCGATTGGTCACCGGATCGACGGTCTCGTCCTCATCGCGTTCATAGCGTGAGAACGTCGCCACACGATCTCCCCACGGCAGCCCCAGGAACGAAACGACCAGCACGCCAACGCAGATATCGGCGATGACGAACCCGCAAACGGCGCCGCCGGCCCAATCGACGTACATCGGCAGCCGGACGTTGCCACGCAAGTAATGGTCGGCCAGATAGCGCAGCAGCGCCAGAGTGATCACGAACAACAGGAACGTGACGCCCGGCGCGGCGTAGGTCGCGGATAGCCCACCAAAATTGCTCGTTACAACGTCCGTCAGCACCTCGGAGAAACCAAGGGACACACACAGCGCCGTAACGCAGCAGAGCACGTTTATCAGGCCGCTGTAGAGCCCGAACGTCGAGTGCAGGAAGGTGAGCCCCAGCACAGCCGCCAGTACGAACATCTTCAGAGCCATTGTTTACCTCCCACCCGACGCCGGAGAACCACCCTCGTCCTTGCGCGGTTTGGGCTGTGGTCGCGGCCCGCTGGATTTCGGCTTGCCGCCGCCGTCGCCCCGCGCGCGCAGCACGCGGGCGACCTCCTGAATGCTGGTTTCGCCCGCGAGCACCTTGTGCAGAGCCTGGGTCTGAAGCCCGATCAGCGTGGCATACCGCCCCGCGGCGCTTTTCACCTCACTCATTGACTTGCCGTTGCGAATGACCTCACGCAACGGGTCGTCCACAACCAGCCACTCGAACACGCCCGTTCGACCGACATAGCCGGACCCCTGGCAGGCCTGGCAGACGATCTCGTTGCCGCGCTTGTCGTATTCGGGCTCGGGTCGCCGGTAGAGGATCTTGTCAGCCGGCAGGTTCAGCTTGCGCATCGTCTGAGGATCAGGCTTGTAGGCCTCCTTGCACTCCCGGCACAGCAGTCGCACCAAGCGCTGGTTCGAGATCGCCCGCAGCCCCTTGGCCACCAGGTTCTTGTCGCCAACGGAGGCGATCCACTTACGCAGGGCGTCGAACACGTCAGTGGCCTGGAGCCCAACGTAGACCTTCCGTTTGATCGCGGCATTGGCCGCCAAGACAGCCGATTCACGGTCACGCATTTCAGGCAGTATGACGATGTCGGGATCGGAGCGGATGAGCTTCTGGAGTCGCTCGGCGAAGGTCATCGATCCGCCGGGGACGAACACGTTCTGCGTGACGTTGTCGATCTCCAGCTCCACTTCGTACTCGACGGTCTGCATGTTCTGCAGGAAGCGGTCGTGCGTGCGAGTGAAGCTGTAGACGGTCGTGGTGAGGCCGTTGCCGTCCGAAGCCGTAAGCAGGATCAGCCCGCCAGGCTCGCCCTTGCCTGCCTCGATGACTTCCAGTTGCTTGGGTTGGAACCCGAGGTCAGCGACCTTGAATGCCCCTTCGTCATATATGATGCGAATTCGTAGCGTCTCGCCCGCGATCGTCCCATCCGTCCTGATCACCATCTTGCGCTTGACGTCCCCGAGAGCGACGGTGATCTTGCCGCTTTGAGGTTTGCGGCGCTCCTCGAGGTTCAACCCCGCGATTCCCTTCATGTACTGAACCGCGGCTTCAGCGGCGTCGCGTGTCAGTGGCTCACGATCGACCTTGATACCATCGATCAGGTAGTTGACCTTGGCGGCCTCCTGGCCGGCCGGAACGATCTCCACCAACGCGGCCCGGCGCCAGAGGGCGTCGAACAGCAAATCCTGGGTAAGCGCGTACTGGTCGCGAGCCGTCTCCTCCTCCGGAATCTTCACCGGTCCCGCCGGACCGGTGATCCGAACGCGTTCCTTGACTTCCTTGACCTTCTTCTTGCCGCTGAAACCCTCTTCCTTCAGGCGGCGGAAGTGCATCGGAGTCATGACGCGGTCCTTCTCCGGCACCATGCCGTTGCGGTGGATCACGTAGACGATCATCACCACCAGATTGATGACCAACATCGCGGGCAACCCGATCGCGTACATCGACACGAACAGCGCCAGAACCAGGGCGACGGTGCCGGTTCCCACCACGATCAGGTTCCACAGGGTCCGAAACGTGTTGACGACGACCGTGTCCTTGTCCACCCACTGGGCGAACATGGCCCACAGCGCGAACGCCACCACGATCCCCCCCAGCTTCACCGGCTGAACATACACATAAGTCGATGGCAACTGGGCCAACAATTCCATGCAGACTGTCACAGTGGCAACTCCTGACGCCGCACCGAAGGCGGTGGCGACAACCGTTAACCCAGAATGCCGGCCGAGGCCGACTTGATGCCCTTCAGCGCCATCTTGAGTTCGTCGGGATTGGGGGCGGCTTCATACGCGGTCGGGTGATCGATAAAGCCATCTTCCACGAGCCGGCGAAGGTGCTCGGTGAAATCAAGCATACCATCGTCATAGGAAGCCCGGATAACATCAACAATCTCGTTGTCGCGTTCTTCGCGAATCAGCTTGCGGATGGACGCATTCGTGAGCATCACCTCGCAAGCCGGCAACACCGGAGTGTCCTTATGCACACTCTGGATCAGCTTCTGACAAATGACGGCCTTGAGGTTGAACTCCAGCGCCTGGCGAATGGAACGCCGCTCCTCGACCGGAAACAGGTCGAGAATACGCGAGATGGTCTGGGCCGAACTGGCGGCGTGAATCGTGCCGAGAACCAGGTGGCCGGTCTCGGCGGCATGAATCGCCGCGCTAAAGGTCTCCACATCGCGCATCTCACCGATCAGCACGACATCGGGATCCTCACGCATCAGGTACTTGAGGGCATCGTGGAAATCGAGCACATCGATACCCACTTCACGCTGGTTGATTACTGCCTTCTTGTCCGTGAAGAGGTACTCGATCGGATCCTCGATCGTGACTATATGCACCGGCAGGCGGGCATTGATGTCGTCGATCAACGCCGCGATCGTCGTGCTCTTGCCGGAGCCGGTGATTCCCGCCAAGAGCACCAGCCCCTGGTTGAACTTGGTCACCTGGTCGATCGCCTCGGGCAAGTACAGTTCCCGGAAATTCTTGATATCCCGGCTGACACGCCGCGCGGCGACGGACATCTTGCCGCGCTGCTGGAAGGCGTTTATCCGGAAACGGTCGGTGTCGCCCGCGACACCGACGTCGTATGCAAAGTCGATCGCGCCGCGCTCCTCATAGGTGGCGCGTTGTTTGTCGTTGAGTAACTCGAAAATCCCCTCGCGAATCTGCTCGCCGGTCAGGGGGCCGCCCTGGAGCGGACGCAGATCGCCCTTCGAACGCACATGCGGCTCAACTCCCGCCTTGAGATGCAGGTCTGAGACCTGCATGCGAATGACAGCCTTGAAGTACTTCTTAAGGAGTCCGCCCTTCTTCTCCCGGTTGTCCCCCATGGCCACATCAATCGGGGTTTCACCCATCTGCTGGAATCCTCAAACTAACCACAAACCGACTTCGTCTCTATGGTCGCGCAACCAACAAACCAGGACGCACAGTGCGCGGACGGGGAGTATAGCACGTTCCGGCGCACGGAACCAACATCCCCCCGCCGGACCATCCATCGCCGCGATGCGAGAGGGGGGACTCGAACCCCCATGGGCGTTGCCCACTAGAACCTAAATCTAGCGCGTCTGCCAATTCCGCCACTCTCGCGAGGGTAACGCCGATACTACCAGTCCACGGCCCGATTGGGGAGCCCCCGGCGACCAAACTCACAGGTCGCCAACCCACCTGCCAGCAGGCCGTCCAGTCAAGCTAATAACCGTTGGATGGCTTGACAGCAGGCGACACCATGCTAAGCATCTGGCGAAGTTGATTGGTTGAAACTCCGATATTGTTTGATCGTAGGCGGGCGTCCGCGTCGATCGGCGACAGGGTAATCGCCGCGTAACAGTTTGTAAACACTAAGGTTAGGTCGCACGCTATGGCGAAAAGCAAGGCCGAAGGAAAGACGCTGGTGATCGTCGAATCGCCGGCAAAGGCCAAGACTATCAATAAGTACCTCGGCGAGGGGTACGTGGTGAAGGCTTCACTTGGCCACGTGCGTGACCTGCCACCACGGGAATTCGGAATCGACGTAAGCTCTGACTTCCGCCCCACTTACGAACTGGTCAAGGGCCGCGTCAAGGTCGTCAAGGAGCTCAAGAAGCTCGCCAGCAGCGCCAGCCAGGTCTACCTGGCTACTGACCTTGACCGCGAGGGTGAGGCCATCGCCTGGCACTTGGTCGAGGCCCTGGAACTACCCGAATCCAAGACCAAACGCGTGATCTTCAACGCTATTACCAAGTCCGCCATCACCGAAGCATTTGCGCATCCCCACGAAATCGATCACGACCGCGTGAACGCCCAACAGGCCCGGCGAATTCTCGATCGAATCGTCGGCTACGAGTTGAGCCCGCTATTGTGGAAGAAAATCGCCAAGGGGCTCTCCGCCGGACGCGTCCAGTCCGTCGCAGTCCGGCTGATCGTCGACCGAGAGCGCGAAATCCGCGCGTTTGTACCCAAGGAGGGCTGGAAACTCGTGGCCTATCTGGCGACCGATCCCGCAGCCGTAGCCGGCCTGCGGGAGCGCTGGAGCGAGTTCCTCGCCGGCGGCGAACGGTCACAGAAGGACATCCAGACCTGGCTCGGACAAAACGGCTGCCTGCGAACGGAACTGGCCGAGATCGGCGGCAAAACCGCCGGCAAACTGACAGCCGACGAGGCGCGCGCCGCGGCCGAGGCCCTCGGCTTCGCGACCGAGCGAGTCGATCGGCAGCCGTGGACGGAATACGAGCATCTTAACCTGCAGCGCGTCGAACTGATCGGCAAGCTCGACTCCGAAGCTGTCCCGCCACTAACGCTGTCCGCGCTGACGACCAAGCGGACGACGACGCAGGCACCCGCGCCCTTCACAACCGCCAGCTTCCAACAACAGGCCAGTACGGTGCTGCGATTCTCGGCCTCACGCGCCATGCGCGTAGCCCAGTCGCTGTACGAAGGTGTCGACCTCGATGGCGAGGGGCCGCTGGGCCTCATTACCTACATGCGTACCGATTCCACAAACCTCTCCAAAGAGGCCATCGGGGCGGCCCGCGACTTCATCAAGCAGCACTTCGGCAGCGACTATCTGCCCGACAAACCAAACTTCTTCGGCAAGCGCCAGCAGCGCACCCAGGAGGCTCACGAAGCCATCCGCCCCACCGATCCGTCGCGTACGCCCGAAAGTCTGCGATCGGCGCTGAGCAACGAGCAGTACAAGCTCTACGATCTGATCTGGAAGCGCTTCGTCGCCTGCCAGATGCCTCCCGCGCAGTGGGATTCGACTTCCGTGAGCGTAACAGGCCCGACCTCCATGGGTACCGCGCGCCTCAACGGCAACGGCCGCAAACTCGTGTTTGACGGCTTCATGAAAGTCGCCGGCGTCTCCAGCGCCGACGCGATTCTGCCCCACCTGGAGCCCGATCAGACGCTCGGGATGGTAGCCCTGGACCCCAGCCAGCAGTACACATCGCCGCCGGCGCGCTACACCGAAGCCTCGCTCGTCAAGACGCTCGAATCGGAAGGCATCGGGCGACCGAGCACCTACGCGGCGATCATCGACACCATCCAGAGCCGCGGGTACGTCGAGCAGGAAGAGCGTAAGTTCTTCCCGTCGGCCCTGGGCGAACTGGTCACCGACAAACTCGTCAAGCACTTCCCCAAGATCATGGACATCAAGTTCACCTCCCACATGGAGGGCGAACTGGACAAGATCGAGGACGCGCACCTGGACTGGGTACACGTTCTGCACGAGTTCTACGACCCGTTCCGAGATCTGCTCAACAGCGCCGGCGACGAGATGGAAACAACCCGCAGCCAGCCCAGCGACCACAAGTGCCAGTTGTGCGAATCGGAGATGGTGTTTCGCTGGAGCAAGAGTGGACGTTTCCTGGCCTGCACCGCATACCCCAAGTGCAAGGGCACGCTGAACGTAGACCGCAACGGCAATCCAACCGTACCCAAAAACAGCGAGCACACCTGCGAATCGTGCCAGAAGCCGATGCTCGTTCGGCAATCGCGGACCGGCTTCTTCCTCGGCTGCTCCGGATACCCCGAATGCCGCAATACCGTACCCTGCGACGAGCACGGCGAACCATTCAAACTGGTCACCGAGGACGAGCTGAAGTGCGCTTGCGACGCGTGCGGCGAAGGCGAGATGATCGTCAAGCGCAAGGGACGCCAAGCGTTCCTGGGCTGCAACCGATACCCGGAGTGCAAGAACACCACCCCCTTGCCGGACGGCGTCCGGCTGGAGACCAAACCGGTCGTACCGCCCAAGCCGGCGGGGGTCAACTGTACCAAGTGCGGCCGACCGATGGTGCTGCGCGCGGGTCGGCGTGGCGAATTCGTGGCTTGCTCGGGCTTCCCGCGTTGCCGCGAGACATTGCCGCTGGAGAAACTCGAAGAGGCCCAAGCCAAGGCTAGGGAAGCCGGCATTGCACCGCCCGCGACCGACGCGGCAACTGGCGACGCCACGGCCGGCGACGCTGCTCTTAGGCCCTGGAAAACGGGTGACGACGCCCCGCCGGGCTTCGCGATGACACGCACCGGGCGGCCCGTGGTGGAAACGATGCCTGAGCCTGGGACGCTGGTCTGCCCGCAGTGCGGCAGCACCATGGAATTGAAACGCGGGCGTTTTGGCCCCTTCTTCTCGTGCGTCAATTTCCCGCGCTGCAAGTTCAACTCGAACTTGCGTGGCCAGGCGAAGAAGGACGCCGAGATCGCGATGCCGGCGCCCGTGAAGCCCAAGCCGATCCCAACGGACATCCCCTGCGAAGAGTGCGGCCAGCCGATGATCATCCGCGAGGGTCGCCGCGGCAAGTTCCTCGGATGCAGCGGCTACCCCAAGTGCAAGACCACCGCGGAGCTCCCGCCCGGATTAGATGTGGAGAAGGTCGCCGCAACCGCCGCTGCGAAGGAATGACGCC
>CAZUCH010000055.1:0-3310 GCA_964619045.1 uncultured Planctomycetales bacterium
GAGGCTTCTCCGAAGATGAGTCTTGCGTGGGCAACAAGTTCTTGTTCCAAACCCGCTTCGAGCGCGAATGCTTGCTCAGCAAAACTCCTGTCCCTGTGGTAGAGGATCATCTTCTGATCTCCAACTACGTGATTGTCATGGTTACACAATCCAACCCACCCGGAAGACCTGCGCCTCCCGGAGTGCAATGCGACAGGTTACCACGTCGGCATGAGGATGCCGAGCGCCACAATGCACTGAACGGGAATTCCGGAACCGCACGGTGCGTCCAGGACGCACGATCTCCAGCTGCACTTAGCGGCGGCTACTGCCCAGGATAAATAATCAGCCGATCGTGTACCACGATCACGACGTCATCGATCCCATCGTCCGTTACGTCGCCGATCATTGCCTCGCGCGGCTCGCCGCGGCTGTCGGGTGCGTCGCTGAACCGCTTGCCCTGAAAAACCTGAAACCGAACGGCCTTCACAAAACCGCCGCCCGGCGGCGTGGTCAACACCTCCAGCGCCGCCTTGCCCATGTCCAACACAACCACATCACGAACCCCATCGTGATTGATGTCGCCGACGACCGCATCGCCCAACCAGGCCCGCTTCACATCAGTCTCGTAAGAGTGCTGCTCGACCAGCGTCGCCGCCTGGCTGCCGGGCGTCAGCACCGCCAGCTTGCCCGCGTCCGCCAGCAGCACAGCCGTCTTGCCCGACTTCCCGATCGGCAAGGGCAGCATCGCCGTCAGCTTGAAGTGCCCGATCGGCATGGATTGTGCGACGCCGTAAGTCTGGTCGTCACGCCGCTTGAGAACCAGCAAGTCCCCCGCCTTCTGATCGTACATGACGAGCGTAGGCGCACCGTCGCCGCCCGCCAACGCGGCCAAACCAACCACGCGCGCATCGGCCGTCTCCGGGTTGTACTGATCCACAACCGTCCAGCGCCCGTCGCGTACGACAAGAGCCCGCGCCAACACCTCCTGCGCCAGCAGAACCTCGGGCTTGCCGTCGCCGGTCACATCCACCAGCGCAAACCCCTCCGGCTGAGCCTCCTTCAGCAGCCAATCACGAGTCTCCTGTCCGCCAAACAGCTCGAACGTGCCATCCTCGGCCTGCAAGTAAGTCAGCGGCGACGAGTAACGCACGAACAGCAGCAGGTCATTGCGACCATCCTGGTTGACGTCGGCGAAGTACAGCCCGCTAGGATCGTCATCCAGATCCTCCAGCTCATACTCCTGCCCGGCATTGGCATCGTCCAGCGGCGCCACCACCAAGTGGAATACGTCGTCATCGCGCGTGACATAGGCCAGCCGATCCGCCGGCTTACCGACCTCGAGCCCGCCCGCCGCCACAACAAACGGCTCGCCGCGCGACACCAGCATCTTGGGGAAGGTCAGCCGCCCGTTTTCAAGCCGCGAGACACCGACCATTTTCTCCTCGGCACTGGCCAGCAGCACCTCGGCTCGCCCATCGTTGTCGATGTCGGCCATGCACACTCCGGTCGGCTTGACCAAGCCCGGAAAAGCCGTGCCGGCAGTCAGCCCGGACGGCCCACCTCGGAACAGAATGATCTGGGCCGCGTCCGGATCAACGGCCACACAGTCCGTCAACCCGTCACCGTCCACGTCACCCAAGGCCACCGGCCGGCGCTTGCTGTTGCTCTTGATCGGGTACGAGTGCAGCTTCTGCGGCCAATCCGACGCCGCCTGACCGTAGCGCGGCGACTCCCACCGATAGTGCTTGAGCCGCCCGGTCGTCAACTCGATCGCGTACAGGTCGTCGCCCTTCTGGCCGGCCACCGGCGACGTGATCGTCTGGCTACGCAGCCGCGGCACCCTGATCGGCTCCAGCGCCGCCAGCGTCCCGCCCGCCTCCTGAAGACACACGTACGCTCCATAGCGTTCATCGTCGGCACCGATGATCAGGTCGTCGCGTCCGTCGCCGTTCAGGTCGGTACGCTGCAAGAGCCCGGGGTTGGCGATCCCGTGAACGAGCCGAATCGGCTTGGCCAACCCGCCGCCGGCCTTCTGATGGAAGATCATCAGCACTTCGCTGCCGAGCAGCGCGATGTCCGCCCGCCCATCACTGTTGAAGTCTCCGGCCGTGAGGCTGCCGCCCTGCGCGTTGCCGTCCGGCGCGCGCACGCCCACGCCGATCCCGAATCCGCCGTCGGCCAGCGCCGGCAACACGGTTATTTCGGCCTGTTCGCCGTAGTAGACGATATCAACCCGCCCGTCGTCCGTGAGGTCGGCGATTTCTATCGCCGCCACGCTGCGCGCTATGGGGACGTTCGCGGTCCGCAGGTTGCCGCGATCCGGAACCTCGTTGTGCTCGAGTTCGCGGTCACTGGCCAAAGCGGGATCGGCGGGGTCCGGCTGATAGAACAGCTCAAAGCGGCTCTTACGCCCATTCCAGACGATGACATCCAGCCGGCCGTCCTGGTTCAGATCGACCAATCGCAGGTTGTTGATGCCGTGCTGCAACTTGTATATCTGCGACTGTCCGAAGCCGAAGTAGCGCGGCAACTCCGCCTGCTGGTCCTTGGTGAGCTCCTGCCCACACGCGACGGAAGCCGGCAACAAGCACAAGACGGTCAATGCAATACGTATCATCCGGTGAACTCCTCTGGCCTCTGGGCGCATGAACTCGCTATGCGTTGCGTGGATTGTACGGCAACGAGCGCGCCGCGATAGTGACAAGCACCAATATCGACATACATCTTGGAACCCCCGCCCCCCAGTCAATGGCGCCGCGCTCTAGCTGGCGCGCGACAACCCGCTCAAGACACTCAGGCGGCGCTGGGCTCGCTCGCGCGCCACACACGCGGCGTCGTCATAGCCCTGCTGCGCGTCAACCGCTTCACGGGCTTCGTCGAGCACCTCGGCGGTGATCTCATCCGCCAGCAGCGCTCGCGCCGTCAGCAGCGTCACATGGTTGTCATATACCTGGGCGAAGCCCCCATCGATGAACAGCCGGCGAGTCTCCCCGTCGCGTGTGTAGCGAAGCTGCCCGACACCCAGCTCGCACATCAGCGCGGCTCGGTCACGCATCACGCCTAATTCACCATCATGCGCCGGCAACACCACCGCGTCGGCCTGCTGCTCCAGCACCTGACGCTCGGGCGTGATAACGACAACGTCGATCTGCTTTTGCTCGTCCATGATAGCTGCGCCTTGTACGGCCACGCGTGCAACATGTCAAGTTGCCCCGACCACCGCCCGCCAGATCACGTCGCCTTCGAGTCGGCGGTAGACTTCGACTTCTTCTTGCCATCGCCGGCGGTGCTCTTCTCACTGGGCTTCTTGTCGGCCGACTTGCTGTCC
>CAZUCH010000055.1:3410-11338 GCA_964619045.1 uncultured Planctomycetales bacterium
GCCATCGCCGGCGGTGCTCTTCTCACTGGGCTTCTTGTCGGCCGACTTGCTGTCCAGCTTGCTGTCCGACTTGGTATCCGAGACGGCTCCGGAGGGCTTGCAGTCGGCCTTTGCGGCTTCCTTGTAAGAGTCGCTGCGATAGTCGGTCTGGTAGAAGCCCGAGCCCTTGAAAATCACGCCCCCGCCCGTCCCGATCAACCGCGTCAGCGAGCGTTTGCCGCATTGGGGGCACTTCTTCAGCGCGCCCGCCGTGATCGACTGGAACTCCTCGAATTCATGCTTGCAGGCCTCGCAGCGATAGTCATAGGTCGGCATTACTTCTCCTCCTGGCAGCCGCTTGGTGTTCCGCGGTCCTGATTCGCGTCGGCCGGACCGGAGGAGACTATCACCCGGGCGGACCGCAGGACGCGATCATGCATTGTATAGCCACGGGCCAGTTCTTGCATCACCGTTCCGGACTCGTACTCGTCGCTGGGCTGCTGGAGCATGGCCTCATGATAGGTCGGGTCGAAAGTCCGCCCGATAACATCGATTGCACTTATCCCATGCGCGCTCAGCACCTTCACAAAGTGCTGATACACGATGCGCACCCCGTCGCCGAGGGCTTGCACGTCGGTTGCGGCTTGGGCCGATTCCTGTGTCCGCTCCAGATCGTCCAGCACGACCAGCAACTCGCGGGCAAAGTCGAACTCGGCATAGCGTTGGGCCGCCTGCTGCTCGCGCCGAGTGCGCTTGAGGATGTTGTCCGACTCGGCCTGCAGGCGCAGGTTCTTGTCGGCCAGCTCGGCGACCTCGCGGGTCAGGCGAGTAACGTCGTCTTCCTCCGGCACGGCATCACCAGCCGGCGTAGCTTGCTCAACGGCCGGCTCGACCGGAGCCTCGCCCTTGTCCTTCCTGCCGAATCGTCTTGTCTTCTTGCTCATTTCGATCGCTGACTCACTTGCGCTCGGGGTTCTGATTGTTCACGGCCCACTTGGGCGCATAGTTCAGTGCTAGTTATCCTCACCTGATTCGGGTGACAGGTAGTCCTTGACGCGCTCAAAGAAACCCTTCGACTCTGGTAGGACTTCCTTGTTCTCGGTCGCCGCGAACTTCCGCAGCAAGTCCTGCTGCTCGGGGCTGAGTTTCTTCGGAATCTCGACCAGCGCCTGGACAACCTGGTTGCCGCGCCGGCCGCTGCGCAGGTTCGGCAAGCCCTTGCCGCCCAGTTGGAACACGGCCCCGTACTGCGTGCCGGGCGGGATTCGCAGCGGCGTTGTTCCGACCAATGTTGGCACGTCCACCTGGGCCCCTAGCGAGGCCTGCGTGAAGCTGATCGGCAGGCGACAGATCAGATGGTCGCCGTCACGTTGAAAGAACTCGTGTTCCTGAATACGGATCAGACAGCGCAGGTCGCCGCGCTGTCGGCCGGTTCGGCCAGGTTCGCCTTCGCCACGAATGCGAACACTCTGTCCGTCATGTACGCCGGCGGGAACCTTGACCTCGAGCTCGCGCTCGCACTGGGCCCGCGCGGTTCCGTGACACTCGCGACAGGGCTTGTCCGCCAGCCAGCCGCGCCCCTGACAGTCCGGGCATTCGACCACGCTGCGGGTCATGAAGAACCCCATCGACGTCTGCTGCTCGACCTGTCCATAGCCGCCGCAGGTGGCGCAGTCGCGTCGTTTGGTTCCCGGCTCACAGCCTTCGCCGTGACAGTGTTCGCACAGGTCTGCGCGCCGAAAGCGCAGGCTTTTCTCAACGCCGGTGAGGACATCCTTGAGGCTGATTTCGATGACGGTCTGGATGTCGACGCCGCGTTCGGCTCGAGCCCGCCCGCCACCTGGCATCCCGCCAAAGGCGCCGCCGAACAGGTCGCTGAAGACGCTGAAAATGTCCTCGACGCCCATCCCGGAGAAGTCGTGCATTCCGACGCCGTTCAGTCCGGAGTGCCCAAACTGATCGTAGCGGCGTCGTTTCTCGGGGTCGGAGAGCACCTCGTAGGCCTCGGCCGCCTCCTTGAAGCGGTCCTCGGCCCCGGGCTCCTTGTTGCGATCGGGATGGTACTTCAGCGCCGCCTGGCGATAGGCCGTCTTGATCTCGCCGGCACCGGACCCGCGATCCACGCCGAGCACTTCGTAGTAGTCGCGCTTCTGCGTCACGATCATCCTCAGGGCCGGGCAAGCGACGTCTTCGAGGGAACGCGCGTGCTTCGTTCCACGAACACGTCAGCCGTAACAAGCCACGAAGAGCCGCTGGCCTCAGCCTGCGCGCCGCCGCGCGGGCTAAGGCCCGCGGCTCCTTGCTCGTGGAACTCATGAAACGCAGTACTAGTGCGTAGCGCCCTCGATGTTGTCGTGCTTGTCTTTCTTGTATTCAGTGCATAGCACATCGGTGGTCAGCATCAGGCCGGCCACGCTGGCGGCGTTCTGCAGGGCGATGCGCACGACCTTGGCGGGATCGATGATGCCGGCCTCGATCATGTCCACGTACTCGCCCTTGGCCGCGTTGAAGCCGAACGACTTGCCGCGCGAGAGCACTTCGTCGACGACCACGCCGCCATCCTCGCCCGCGTTTTCGGCGATCTGCCGGGTCGGGTACTCGAGGGCCTTGGCGATGATGCGATAGCCGATAGCCTGGTCGCCACCGACCAGCTTGGCGGCGTCGAGCACGGGCTTGATGGCCCGCAGCAGTGCCGTTCCGCCGCCGGGAACCACGCCTTCCTCGGCCGCGGCCTTGGTGGCATGGAAGGCGTCGTCGACCAGGTCCTTGCGCTCCTTGACCTCGATCTCGGTCGCGCCGCCGACCTGCACGAGGGCCACGCCGCCGGTGAGCTTGGCCAGTCGTTCCTGGAGCTTCTCACGGTCATAGTCGCTGGTGGTCTTTTCGGCCTGGGCCCGAATCTGCTCGACGCGGCCCTGGATGTCCTTCTTCTTGCCGGCGCCCTCGATGATCGTGGTATTGTCCTTGGTGATGACGACGCGCTTGGCCCGGCCCAGCATCTCCAACTCGATGTTCTCGAGCTTCAGGCCGCGGTCCTCGCTGATGAACTCGCCGCCGGTCAGGATGGCGATGTCGCCCATCATGGCCTTGCGCCGATCGCCGAACCCGGGAGCCTTGATGGCGGCCACGCTGAGCGTGCCGCGCAGCCGGTTCACAACCAGGGCGGCCAGGGCCTCACCTTCGACATCCTCGGCGATGATCAACAGCGGCTTGCCGACGTTGAGCACCTTCTCCAGCAGCGCGACGATGTCGCGAATCGAGCTGATCTTCTTCTCGAAGATCAGGATGTAGGGGTTGTCCAACTCGGCCTCCAGCTTGGCCGGGTTGGTGATGAAGTACGGCGACAGGAAGCCCTTGTCGATCTGCATACCCTCGACGTGCTCCCAGGTGGTCTCCAGGCCCTTGCCTTCTTCGACCTCGACCACACCATCCTGGCCGACCTTGTCGAACGCGGCCGAGAGGATCTTGCCGACCTCCAGGTCGCCGTTGGCGCTGATTGTGCCAACCTTGGTGATGTCGTCCTTGCCGCACACCTTGGCCGACATGGCCGCAATCGATTTGACGGCAATCTCGACCGCCGCGTCGATACCGCGCTTGACGGCCATCGGAGCGGCGCCGGCGGTGATGTTCTTGAGACCTTCGGCGAAAATGGCCTCGGCCAGAACGGTGGCGGTAGTCGTTCCGTCGCCGACGGCGTCGGAGGTCTTGCTGGCAACCTCGTTGACCAGCTTGGCGCCCATGTTCTGGAAGGGTTCGGCCAGCTCGATTTCCTTGCTGACCGTCACGCCGTCCTTGGTGACGCGCGGGGCGCCCCAGGACTTCTGGAGCAATACGTTGTGGCCGGCCGGGCCGAGCGTGGACTTGACGGTCCGCGCCAGCTTGCGCACGCCGACAAGAATCTCGCTACGGGCTCGATCGCCGTACATCAGTTGTTTGGCAGGCATATGTCTAACCTCGTGGATTCGTAGCGCCTAACAATCCGTCTTGTCGAGCCGCAGGCTTCAGCCTGCGCGGCGCCGCGCGGGTTGAAGCCCGCGGCTCTTCTGGTTCTGTTTCAACCGCTAGTCCTGGACGGCCAGGACGTCGGACTCGCGTAGAATCACGTACTCTGTGTCGTTGATCTCGATGTTCGTTCCGGTGTACTTGCCGTAGAAGACCACATCGCCGACCGAGAGTGACATCTGGCCACGTTCGCCGGTCTTCTCGAGCAGCTTGCCCGGGCCGGTCGCGATGACCTTGCCCTGCATCGGCTTCTCACGAGCAGAGTCCGGCAGGACGATCCCGCCCGAAGTCACTTCCTCGGCCTCGAAGGGCTCAACAACAACACGATCATCCAGGGGGCGAATCTTGAGTTTCTTAGCAGTGGCGGTCGCCATCTTGACTCTCTCCGTTATTAGCTACTGTTCGCTTGGTGCGTTTAGTCAACTGTCTCAGAACATACCACGGATACGCGGGCGGGCTACATCATTCCCATGCCACCCATGCCACCCATGCCGCCCATGCCACCCATGCCACCCATGCCACCCATCTCGTCCATGCCGCCCGGAGGCATGCCGTGGCCGCCCTTGTCGTCCTTGGGCTTCTCGGCGATCAGGCAGGCGCTGGAGAGCAGGATGCGGGCCACGCTGCTGGCGTTTTCGAGCGAGCTGCGGATAACCTTGGCCGGATCGATGATGCCGTTCTTCATCAGATCCTGGTACTCGCCGGTCTCGGCGTTGAATCCGAAGTTGGCGTTCTTGTTGGTTTCAACCTTCTTCTGCACGACGGCCGGCTCGAAGCCGGCGTTCTCGGCGATCTGGCGAATCGGAGCGCTCAGAGCGTCGCGTACGATCTTCACGCCGAACTTGCCGTCGTCGCCCTTGATCCGCAGCCCGTCGAGAGCGGCCCGGGCTCGCAAGAGCGCCACGCCGCCGCCGACAACCACGCCTTCTTCGATCGCGGCGCGGGTAGCGTGCAGGGCATCCTCGACACGTGCCTTCTTCTCTTTGAGCTCGGCCTCGGAAGCGGCTCCGACGTTGATCTGGGCCACGCCGCCGGCCAGCTTGGCCAGACGTTCCTGGAGCTTCTCGCGGTCGTAGTCGCTGGTGGTTTGGTCGATCTCGCGGCGAATCATGGCGATGCGGGCCTTGATAGACGCGCTGTCGCCGGCACCTTCGATAATCGTGGTGTTATCGCCATCGATGCGGAGCTTCTTGATCTGGCCCAGATCGCTCATCTGGACGTGATCGAGCTCGATGCCGAGATCCTTGAAAATCGCCTTGCCGCCCGTGAGGACCGCGATGTCCTCGAGCATGGCCTTGCGACGATCGCCGTAGCCGGGAGCCTTGACGGCGGCAACCTGCAGGATGCCGCGCAGCTTGTTGACCACCAGCGTGGCCAGAGCCTCGCCCTCGATGTCCTCGGCAATGATCAGCAACGGCTTCTTGGCCTTGGCGACCTTCTCAAGCAGCGGGATGAGCTTCGTGACGCTGCTGATCTTGTCCTCGAAGACAAGCACGAAGGCTTTCTCGAAGACCACTTCCATCGCGTCGGGATTGGTAACGAAGTGCGGGCTGAGATAGCCGCGATCGAACTGCATACCCTCGACCACGTCCACGGTCGTGTCCAGGCTCTTGCCCTCCTCGACCGTGATCACGCCGTCGCTGCCGACCTTCTCGAAGCAGCCGGCCAGAATTTCGCCTATGACGGGATCATTGTTGGCCGAGATGCTGGCGACATTGGTGATGTCCTCGCTCTTGGCCTTGTTGACCGGGCGGGCCATCGTCGCGACCTCGGCCACGACAGCGCGAACAGCCGCTTCGATGCCGCGGTTGATGCCGTTGGCGTCATAGCCCGCGACGATCGCCCGCAGGCCGGCCTTGTAGATAGCCTCGGCCAACACGATGGCGGCCGTCGTCCCGTCGCCGGCCACGTCGCTGGTCTTGCTGGCGGCCTCCTTGACGAGCTGGGCGCCCATGTTCTCATACTTGTCGTGAAGCTCGATCTCCTCGGCCACCGTCACGCCGTCTTTGGTGACCGTGGGGCCTCCCCAGCCTTTGTCGAGGATGGCGTTGCGCCCGCGGGGACCGTAAGTGCTCTTGACCGCGGAGGCGAGTTTCTCGACGCCGGCCAGTATCGCCTGCTGCGCCTCCTGATCGAATGCGAGTTGTTTGACCGCCATTCAGAGGACTCCTTCGTGCCTGATCTGCGTGCCGCTCGGTCGAGCGGCGTAACTCTATCACACTAATGGCGCGGACCAGCCGCGCTACAATCCGCTATGCAAGCAATTACGGTGCCAGATGCCAGGAGCCACCGAATCAGCCGCAAACTACTGCATCCACGGATGTTATGAGAATGCATACCAGCGTCGCTCTGACACTCGGCACACACTGGCCTGTCGTGGTGGCAGTGCCAAAGTGACAGTGACGGTCTGGTTGCCACTGGCCGCACCAGCCAGTATCGTGACGCGCTCCCCGTGGACACTGCCCGGGGACGCCCACCATGGTCGATTGAGAGCCACGTAACCATATGAGTAATAGCCCCTTAGGAAACAACAGCTCAGCGCCCCAGGGCCTCCTGGCCCAAAGACGACGCGACAGGCCCAGCAAACGCCAGTCGCGACAGGCTTTCTGGCGTGCCCTGAAGCTTGTGTACATCCACCGGCGCACAATGATACTAGGCATGGTGCTCGGCCTGGGAGTCGCTCTGACCTACGCCGCCAGTCTGGGCGGGATACTCCCAGTCCTCGAAGTCGTCACCGGCGACGCCAGCCTGCACGCATCCATGCTGCAAGCAGCCGAGGACCGCCAGGCATGGTACTCTCCGCTGCTTGGGCAAGCCGCCCGCGTCTTCCCGGTCGGGAACGCTCCCGGCGACCGAATGCAAACGCTTCTGATCCTGCTGGGAGGGCTGCTAGCCATCAATATGGTGGGCAACTTGCTCCGCTGCCTCTCCCAGTACCTGGTCATCAACGCCTCCAACCGCATGGTCATGGATCTCAGGCGAATGATGTACCGCAAGGCGCTCCGCGTCCCGATGAACGACCTCGCCGGCGACGTTTCGACCCGCGTGAGCCAGTTCATGTCCGACGTGCGCGAGGTCTTCCTCGGAATCGTCACACTCTTCGGCAAGGTCGCCCGCGAGCCGCTCAAGGCCATCTGCGTGCTAACCGTCGCGCTCATTCTCGACGCCCGGCTGACGCTGGTCGTCATTGCCATCGCCCCATTGGCTGTCGGGCTGCTGTGGTACTTCGGCCGCAAGGTTCGCAAGGCCACCATGCGATTACTGGAAGGCTACGGCCTGATGCTCGGCAGCCTCGAGGAGTCGCTCCAGGGGGTCGATGTCGTAAAGGGCTATGGTCGAGAGGGTTATGAGCGCAAGCGCATGTGGCAGCTCGAACGCAGAATGCTCACGCAGCAGCTTAAGCTAGCCTGGATCGAGGCCATATCATCGCCGCTGATCGAGGTCATAGGCGTCCTGGCCACCTGTTGCGGGATCGTCTGGCTGGGATCGCGCACGTTCAGCGGCGAGATCAGCGCCAGCCACTTCATGACGATGGTAGCCCTGCTGGCGGCGATGCTCGATCCGGTTCGGAAGATCGCCAACGTATACAACATGGTGCAGCGCGCCGGGGCGGCTTCCACGCGCATCTTCGAGTTTCTGGATCAGCCCGAGGAACGCTCTGCTCCGGGCGCGAAGGACTTGCCGGGCTCCGGAGCGCGAAGCGTCAACTTCAAGGATGTGACCTTCCGCTATACGCCCGAGCAGAGTCCGCCGGCGCTAGCGGGCGTTTCGCTAGAGGTCCAGCCTGGCGAGTGCATCGCAATCGTCGGCCCCAACGGCAGCGGTAAGTCCACACTGGTAAAGATGTTACCGCGACTGCTGGAGCCGCAATCGGGCGTGGTGAGCATCGACGGCATTGACGTCCGCATGCTGACGCTACGCAACTCGCGCCTCCAGATCGCGGTCGT
>CAZUCH010000056.1:0-8870 GCA_964619045.1 uncultured Planctomycetales bacterium
CGCTGTGCGGACCAGGTGACTTGTGGGACCGGTTTGTAACCGGTCAAGCACCTGTGGGACCGGTTTATAACCGGTCAAGCACCTGTGGGACCGGTTTGTAACCGGTCAGATGTGCCGTAGGGTGCGTCTCGACGCACCAACCGCTACTGCCGGGCCGGTCATCGTGTTGAAAGTGTGAGCAATAATGTCGGGCGGGGATACATAAGGCTGGTCGGTTATGCCGCGAATCGCGATTCTTGTTCTGCTGCCCATACTAGCCGCATCCGGCGGCTGCAAGCTGATAGCGCTGTTTGCCAATCCGCCCATGAAAGATGTAGCGGCGGAGTACCCGTACCTGGCGGACAAACTCGTCTGCATCGTCGTGCGGGCCGACCAGGAGATGGAGTTCGAGTTCCCGAACTTACGCTGGGAGATCGCCGATCACCTGCGCGTCGTCCTGGAGGCCAACATCGATGGCATCAAGGTCGTCGATCCGCGCAGCGTGGTGACCTTCCAGAATGGCAACCCCGATTGGGAGCTCATGGACCCGGCCCTGGTGGGCAAGCGCTTCCGGGCTGACCGCGTGCTCGAAATCGACCTCACCCAGTACACAACTCGCGAGCCCGAGAGCCCCCACCTGTACCGCGGCTACATCACGGCGGCCCTGAGCATCTACAACACCGAGTATCCAGATTCCGAGCCCGCCTATCAGGCCGAGGTGCGTACTGTCCATCCGCCCGAGTCGGCCGGCAATTGGGGCGCCACCGACCGCGACATCCGAGCGGCGACCATGGAAGCTTTCGCCGAGCAGACTGCCGATCGGTTCTACGACCGTCGGGTGAAGGCCCATTAACCACCCACGGCGGCGCAGGCTCCGTGTACCAAGCAGAGGCGCTATCATGCGGCGAGCACGACTAACCACCCTAATCTTCCTGCTACTGGGCACCGGGCTGGCCGGGTGCAGACAGGTCGCATCGATCGGCATTTTGCTTTCGCCGCGCCAGATTCAGAAAGCCGAGCTTACGTTGACCCAGGATCGGCTGGCACTGCTGGTCGAGACCGTCCGGGCCACCGACGACAACCCGGTCTTCACGAACGAACTGCACAAGAAGCTGGTCACGATCTTCAAGGAGAAGAACATCAACGACCAGGTCGTGCCCTACCAGGAAATGCTGCGACTGCGGCAGAGCGATCCCAACTTCTCCAAGTGGAGTCTTCAGAAGGTCGGACGCCGCGTGGACGCCCGACAACTGCTATACGTGCGCGTCGAAACGCTCGATATGCATGAAGAGCAGGGTTCGCCGGTGCTACACCCCCGCGTGTTGATACACACCAAGGTGATCGACCCACGCGAATCCCGCGATGCCGCGCGCCTCTGGCCGCCATCGAGCGAGCGCGGCGGGCGCCTCGTGCAGTGTGCTCGCCATCAGCAGGAGGCGGCCGACTCGATGCTGCTCGACTCCGAGTCGGCCAAGTTGGCCCGCGAAGTAGCCTGGCTCGTGGCCATGCCGTTCTACGACGTTGACCTGGAAGAGAAGCCGCCGATCGAGCATTGACGAATGAATGAGCGTCACCCCGGTCGCCGGTTCGTCATTCTGCTGCCGCTAGTGCTGCTGATCGTGGCCGGCACGACGTTGCTCGGGCCGCGCTGGATTGGCTGGGACGGCATCACCTCCGACGGCCAGGCCGGGCACATCTTCTGGAACCTGCGCGTCCCCCGCAGCTTGCTGGCGGCCTGCGCCGGAGCCGGGCTGGCCATCGGCGGCGTCATCTTCCAAGCCCTGTTCCGCAACCCACTAGCAACACCCTACACACTGGGAGTGGCCAGCGGCGCATCTCTCGCGGCGGCCATGGGATTCCTCGCCGGCTGGCGCGGCGGCGCCGCCTGGGGTGTCCCATGGCTGACGTTGCTCGCACTCGGCGGAGCACTCGGAGCCATGGGACTGGTGTGCCTCGTCAGCCGACTGCGCCGCGGACACGACATGACTCGCCTACTGCTCGCCGGAGTATGCGTCGCATACATGTGCTCGGCCGGCATCCTGCTCGTCACCTTCCTGGCCGACCGGGCCATCACCAATGACATCGTGGTATGGATGATGGGCTCGCTGGGCACTCTCCGACCACGCGCCGCACTCGAAATCGCCGTAATCCTCGTCCCAGTACTCGCCTTCGGCATCTACTCCCACCGAGCACTCGACCTGCTCAACTTCGGCGACCAACTCGCGGCCTCGCGCGGCGTAAACGTCGGATTCACCATCTGGGCCAGCTACACACTCGTCGGACTGCTCGTAGCCGTCATCGTCGCCAACTGCGGGCCAATCGGATTCGTCGGCCTCATGGTCCCGCATATCGGACGAGCAATCTTCGGCGTCCGCACCCTGGCACTGCTACTGGGCTCCGCTCTGCTGGGAGCGGGCTTCCTGGCGGTCTGTGACGGCGTAGCCCGCCTCCTACCAGTCGCCGAACTCCCCGTTGGCGTAGTCACCAACATCCTCGGAGCCGCATTCTTCTTCTACCTGCTAGCCACCCGCGACGTATCCCACGGCGCCGTCCGAACCTGACCCAACGCAAACAGTTATCGGACGTCCGCCGCCGTAAGACGCCCACGACCGCCCGTTGCCTCTCACCTTTTCCTTGCGATTGACGCCGGCTGTCCACTAATATGGACCTGTGGGCCGATGTGCCCCGCGACCGTGTGTGACGCAACCGCCGATCCGGGGCCGCGCTGGATGGACTCACAATAGAGAGATGTGGCACCGGCATCTTGCCGGTGGAATCACCAACTAGTGCGGTTGCGGCCAATGGCCGCGCCGTGAACATTCAATTGCAGGACGCGTGTCTCGCGGCCGCGTGTGTGGCCGCCATCGCGCAAGGCGCTGGACCGAGGGAGAAACGAATGAGTTGTTTCAAGTGCGCAGGTATGGTCAGTCTCGTCCTGTTGGCGACGTTCGCCAACGCCGCCCAGCCGATCGACCCCGACTCGGTCGCCAAGCTGAGCCCCACGCTGGTAACTCGTCTGGCTGACGAGGGCGTTGCCAAAACGTGGGTGTACTTCACCGACAAGGGGCTACAGTCGCCCACCGAGTTGAGCGCCGCGCTGCAGCACGTGGAGGCCACGTACAACAAGCACGCCGTCGAGCGGCGCGCCATGCGCGGAAACAACGCCCGCAATGGTGAGGGCTTGTTCAACGAGTACGACCTCCCGGTCGTCGACTCGTACATCGACGCCGTCACTCGAACCGGCGCGCGCCTGCACGTCACGACCCGCTGGCTGAACGCGGTCAGCGTGTACGCCACCATCGAGCAGGCCGAGCTAATCGCGACCCTGCCCTTCGTGGATCGCCTCGAAGCCGTGGCCCGCACCCGGCGGATCGAGCCCGTGGACGAGCCCAAGAGCAAGGAAGACGCGATCCCCGTCCAGCCCATGCGGATGGGCGGCATAAACTACGGCCGCTCCGCCGAGCAACTGTTGCAGATCAACCTGCCCGCCCTGCACGCCGACGGCTATACCGGTCAAGGCGTCATCATCGGCATCCTCGATACCGGCTTCGAACGCTCGCACAATGCCTTCAACCACCCCATCAAGCCGCTCACCGTGATCGCCGAATACGACTTCGTGGACAACGATGGCAACGCCGCGCAGGAACCCGGCGACCCCTACAGCCAGCACGAACACGGTACCATGATCCTCGGCTGCATCGGTTCATACGCCCCCGGCGATCTCGTCGGCGGCGCCTTCGATGCATCCTTCGTACTGGCCAAGACCGAGGATACCACCGGCGAATACCCCGCCGAAGAAGACAACTACGTAGCCGGGCTGGAGTTCCTCGAAACCCACGGCGTTGACGCCACCACCTCATCGCTTGGCTACATCGACTGGTACACTCAGGCCGACCTCGACGGCCAGACCGCCGTCACCACCATCGCGATCAACATCCTGACCTCGCACGGCGTCCACCACTGCAACGCCGCCGGCAACGAGTATCACGACTCGAATCCAGCCACGTCGAGCCTGATCGCCCCGTCGGATGGGTTTCAGGTCATCACCTGCGGCGCCGTGACCAGCAGTGGAACGATCACTTCCTTCAGCTCCGACGGCCCAACCGCCGACGGACGCGTCAAGCCCGAGGTGCTGGCACTGGGCTCGGGGACCGACACGGTCGATCCGTTCTCACCCACCGGCTACACCACTGCCAGCGGGACATCGCTCTCAACACCCCTGGTCGCTTGTGCCGTGGCGTGCCTGACCGAAGCGCGCCCCTACTGGACCGTCGATCAGATGCGCGAGCACCTCTTCGAGACCTCGCAGTACTACGTTCAGCACGGCACCTACGATCCGCTGTACGTCTACGGCTACGGCATCATCGACGCCTACGCCGCCAACGACGTCTGCGATGACGCCGGCGCCGCCACACTCGACAGTCCCAAGTACGCCTGCACGGACACAGCCACAATCGTGGTCAACGACTGCGGCCTCGATCAGGACCACGGCGTAATCGAGAACGTCACCGTCGCCATCGATTCCGATTCCGAGACCGGCGTTGAGCAGGTCGTGCTGACCGAACTCGCCCCGGATGCCGCCACGTTCCAGGGCACGATCAACCTTAGCACAACCAACGCCGCCGGCGTGCTGCTGATCGCCGAAGGTGACACCGTAACCGTCACCTACATCGACGCCGACAACGGCCAGGGTGGCCAGAACATCGTCGTCACCGCGACGGCGATCGTGGACTGCACGCCGCCGATGATCTCCAACGTCCAGACCGTCAACATCGGCCCCCGTGACGCCTACGCACACTTCGAGACCAACGAGCCCACGCTGGGCATCGTGCACTACGGCCTCTCCTGCGGCGCCCTGAACCAGACCGCCAGCAGCACCAGCTACGGCACCACGCACGAAGTCCACATGACCGGGCTCGACGACGACCACACCTACTACTACGCCGTCGAGGCCGCCGACCAGGCCGGCAACTCGGCCGAAGACGACAACGGCGGCTCGTGCTACAGCTTCACCACGCCCGAGACCCCCGACTTCTTCACAGAGGAGTTCCTCGCCGGCTTCGACCTGGACGGCTTGACGATCACCTTCACCCCCACCGGCGGCAGCGACTTCTACAACGCCTGCGCCGAGGAGATCGACAGTCTGCCCACCAACCCCGCCGGCGGAACGAACCTGTCACTCTCCGACGACGACTACGAGTCCGTCAACATCTCCGGCGGACAGAACGCAGCCCTCTACGGAACCACCTACACCGCCTTTTTCGTCAGCAGCAACGGCAATATCACGTTCAATACCGGCGACACCGACTACACCGAGTCGCTCGAAGAGCATTTCGAGCAGCCGCGGCTCTCGGCGCTGTGGGACGACCTGAACCCCAACTCCGGAGGCACAATCAGCTATCGCCAACTCGCCGACCGCATGGCTGTGACGTACCAGAACGTCCCTGAGTACTCCGCCACCGGCTCGAACACCTTCCAGATCGAGTTGTACTTCGACGGCACCATCACCTTCAGCTACCTGGGCGTGACCTCGGGCGACAGCATCGTCGGCCTCTCCGCCGGCGAGGGCCTCAGCCCCGATTACCTCGATATGGACCTATCGGCTCTGGGCGGCTGCGGCATGCCCGGCGACCTCGACTGCGACGGCGATATCGACTTCGATGACATCGACCCCTTTGTGCTGGCCCTCAGCGGCCAAGCTGGCTACGAAGCCGAATACCCCGACTGCAATTGGATGAACGCCGACACCAACGGCGACGGCGACGTCGATTTCGACGACATCGACCCATTCGTAGCTCTGCTGGCGGGATAGTCGGCTCGCAGGCTACTTGCACGCATCATCGCGGGCGGGGCCTTATTCCGAGGCCTCGCCCGTGTTGCGTGAAGCAGCCGCGGCTTGCTGACAGAGGAACAGAATCGCCATCCGCACGGCCAGGCCGTTCGTGACTTGGCGCAGAATGCTCGAGTGCGGGCCGTCCGCCACGTCGGCGGCCAACTCGATCCCACGGTTGACCGGGCCGGGGTGCATGATCAACACGTCGGGCTTGCACTTCTTCAGCCGCTCGCTGTTCATCCCGAACAGCCGAACGTACTCGCGCACCGAGGGGAACCCGCTGGCGGTCATGCGCTCCTTCTGGATACGCAGCATGCTGACGACGTCCATCTCGGGCAGCACGCCCTCAAAATCGGACGTCACGCGCGCTCCCATGGCCTCGAAACCTCGGGGGGCCAATGTCGGCGGCCCGATCAGCGTCACGTTGGCCCCCAGCTTCTGCAAACCGCGAACATCCGAGCGCGCCACTCGCGAGTGAGCCACGTCGCCCACGATCGCAACATTCAGCCCTTCGATACGCCCTTTGCGCTCGCGGATCGTGAACAAATCCAGCAGGGCCTGCGTCGGGTGGGCGTGCTGACCATCGCCGGCGTTGATCACACAGCAATCGACCGCCTGCGAGAGGTGTAGCGCGGCGCCCGCGGCCGGATGCCGGATCACCATGATGTCCACGCCCATCGCCTCGACGTTGCGGGCCGTATCGATCAGCGTCTCACCCTTCTTGGTGGACGAGACCTTCTCCGAAAAGTCGATCACGTCGGCCGAGAGTCGCTGAGCCGCCAGCTCGAAGCTCATGCGTGTGCGCGTACTGGCCTCGAAGAACATGTTGACGACCACGCGCCCGCGCAGAGCCGGGACTTTCTTGATGCTACGAGTCGAGACCTCCTGAAAGCTGACGGCCGTATCGAGAACGTGCAGAATCTCGTCCCGGCTCAGGTCCGCCAATGCCAGCAGGTTTTTACGAGTCCAGACGGGCTTATCGGTCGGTGCTGCTATCATCGAGTATCACCTCGTCCACCCCGTCCACCTCGACCAGTTGGACCTTGACGATGTGGTGGGCCTCGGTTTCCGTTCGCAGGCCGACAAAATCAGGCTGAATCGGCAACTCCCGGCCCCCGCGATCGATCAACGTTGCCAGTTTGATCGTCCGCGGACGTCCCAGGTCGGTCAGCGCGTCCAGCGCCGCCCGCACCGAACGACCCGTGTACAAAACGTCATCGACCAGAACCAACCACGTATCGGTGACGTCAAAGTCGATTTCCGTCCCGCGCAGAACCGCCTGCGGGCCGATGGTCGTCAGATCATCGCGGTACAGTGTGATGTCCAGCGCGCCAAAGTGCTTCGCCGGCCGCCCGGCCTGGGCCAACAGCGGCACAAGCCGCCGGGCCAGCGGCTCACCCCGGCGTCGAATGCCAACCACGGCTATGGGAACGTCGCTGGGAGCCGCGCCCGCGATCCTCCGGGCCAATTGCTCCAGTGCCCCTTGCAGTTCTTTCTGGTCCAGCAGCTTTGTCATGGCCAATAACCTAACGTCTAGCTGCCCGCTAAAAAAGAGGGGCACAAGAAAGAAAGAACGGGAAAAGGGGACATCACTGATTAATGGTGGTCGCCGGGTGGCTTGCCGACGGTTCCCCGCATCGGCATGTTTACCCGCCTCTTCGCAGGGTCGACCAGCGAGACCAACCAGCAGCACGCTCAAACCCCTGAACCGCCCCGCCGCGAGCCTCGAACCCTAGAATCCTCGAATCCTCCCTACCTCTCTCCTCCCCCAAGAAGCCCACGCCCCTTCACCCAAGCATTTTACCACGCGCTACTATCCCTTATAGTGCCCGTTCCACGCCGCTGGCGCGACCGGGCCCAGTGGCGACCCGATCCGAGTACATCCCGACGGCCGACCGTTACCCTTCCCGAGAGGCTGGGGAACACCGCCGATCGGAGGAACCATGAACGTCCACGGACTCATCCCGCCCCACGGCGGCCAACTCGCTAGCCTGATCGCAGCCGAGGCCCACGCCACCAAACGGCGGAACGCCTGATGACCACGGCACCGACCGAGAAGCCCGATCCGACCAGTGTGCCGACGGAAGTTTGCGACACCCTGCGTGCCGCCAGTCGCATCGCCCTGATCGGGCACGTGACGCCCGACGCCGATGCCCTGGCATCCATGGGCTCGCTCTGGCTGGCCCTTCCGGAGCTGGGAAAGTACCCCCGTTTAGTGGTGCCCGAGAGCTCGGTCTCGCGTCAACTCCGGTACCTCATGGACAACGCCGGACTACAGACAGCCTCCGCCGATGAGCTGGCCGGCTGCGACCTGCTAGTAGCCCTGGACACCGCCAAGAAGCCGCGCCTGAACATCCCCGGCCCAATCGACAAGCTGCCATCGGTGCCGATGCTCAACATCGACCACCACGCCACCAACACCCAGTTCGGCACCACCAACTGGGTCGTGGGTGATGCTTCCAGTACTTCCGAGCTGACCTACGCCGTGCTACGGGCCCTCGGCTGCCAGATCACTCCCACGATCGCGACGCTGCTTTACGCCGGAATCCACACCGATACTCAGGGATTCTCGCTCTCAAACACCGGGCCAAACTGCCTCCGCGTGGCCCACGAATTGGCTCAGGCCGGCGCCCGCATACACCAGGTTTGCGAACGCATGCACCGCAGCCAGAGTCGCGGCGAGTTCGAGCTGCTCAGCGTCATATACCGCAACACACGCGTCAGTGACGACGGCCGGCTGGCCTGGAGCACCGCCGACCACCAGGAGATAACCGCCACCGGCTGCTCGGCCGGCGACATCGACGATCAGGTCGAAATCCCCCGCGCCATCGAGGGTATCCGAATCGCCATCCTCTTCAGCGAAGGCGAGCCCGGCGTGGTCCGAATGAACTTCCGTGGCGAACAGGGGCTCTCCGTCCTTGAGCTCGCCCAGCAGTTCAAGGGCGGCGGTCATCATGCCAGTGCCGGCGCCCGTATCCGCGGCACCATCGCGGACGTCACCGCCCGCGTCATCTCCGCCGCCCAGGAGTTCCTCGCTCAACTCGAAGCTCGGCAGTAG